>NZ_JAYEXN010000003.1:0-235506 GCF_044435015.1 Ochrobactrum sp. S1502_03 | reverse complement strand
TGGGTGCTGGCATCAATGGTTCGATGATGGACCATTCGGCATCCGTTAAATCACTTGCGTAACGTGAATTCCGACGTTCATACTGCCGGCGAGCGGTTTTAGTCCAGGTCATCGTGATCTCCATCGTATGTCAGAAATCCGATTGAATCATAACCCACTGAAATCGCTCAACCCTTTTTGGAACAGGCTCTAATATCGATATAGATACGGCGCGAATGCATGAACGAGAATTGAAGCGGTTTTTGAGTTTAAGTATTGTGTGTAAAAGCCCAATTGGCATGCGCGGGCCGGTAGATGAATTATGGCATACTTTCATAACATTCACTGTTGAATATGAAAAATTTTGTAACCAGGTTGCTGGGCATTTTATTCATCATGTCCCAACAGATGAAAGTAGTTCGCCGGAAGCTATGCGTGAATCGGTTGCAGCATTCGATGAACTCTATGCCGATGTATTCGGTCATGAACCGCCAATCGAAGCTTGGCCCAAAACTGAAGCCAAATGTAGCTCATGCACTGATTGTATTACTTGTCTCGTTAAAAAAGATCATACTAAAATTCTTGATCGCCATGTTGTGTAGAGGATTTCCAGCAAAAGTGCGAAGCAGTTTTGCGTGGGATAATGCTTGAAAACAGACAGATAGAGCTTTTCCATTCATTTAATGGGTTCTGAGCCTAGATGCGTTTGCAACTTTTCTGTATTCTTGAGGTAGAAGGAAATATTGTAATTTTACATATCAGTTATATTTAGAGCGATTTGGGTTTCTTAAGCTCAAGTCGCTCTAGAGTGCGTTTCAATCTGATGGGGATCAGATCGATGCTCTAAATGTTGGTTTTAACGCGCATCTTTGTCCGAAAACCGTTTCACACTTTTCAGGATGCGTTCTAAAGTTCCTCTGGCTTCTTACCACCCATCGCATGGGTCAGCTCATCCGCTGTTGCGCGGATAATCGGTCCGAGATATTCGAGCCTCTTCTTGGGCAGACGAACAGCGGGACCTGAAATGGAAATGCCTGCAATCGCCTCACCATATTCGTTGAAAATGGGGGCTGCGATGCAGCACATGCCGAGTGTATGTTCTTCATCATCAATCGACCAGCCGCGTGCCCGGATCACTTGAATGTCTTTGAGTAGCGCCGGTAACGTGTCGAGAGTGCCTTCGGTGAAGCGCTCAAGCGTTTTGCCAGAGAGCGTGCGTGCGATCTGCGTATCCGACCATGTGGACAGAACAGCCTTGCCAATGCCCGAGGCATGGATTGGTCCGCGACGACCCGGACGGAAAAAGGCACGCATCGGTGCGTGGCTCTCTATCTGCGAAATGAACACAACGTCGCCGCCATCTTCGATGCCGATATTGGCCGTCTCGCCGCTCGCTTCCATCAGCTGTTTGAGATATGGCCGCGCCAATGTTCCAAGCTTGCGGAAACGGCGAAAAGCATTGCCAATCTCGAAAGCCTTCACACCAATGGACCAGTCGCCGCTTTCCAAATCATGCGAAACCATGCCGTGATTGGCGAGTGACGAGAGAAGCCGGTGCACGGTCGAAGGCGCCATCTGGCTCGCTTCCGCGAGGTCAGTCAGCGTTGAGCCGTCATTTTCGGCAATAAGCGCCAGAAGCTTGAGGCTGCGATCCAGAACCTGAACAGACGAAGGTACAGCATTCTCCGCCGCCTTGCGGCCTCGCTTTGCTTTTGTCTGTTCCATGAGCCGCCTCCGATTCCTTGTTTTTCATCACTACCTTATCCGCGTGAACCGCGAAAGTGTGTGGCGATTATCTCCATTCCGTTGAAAATCTTTATTTCCGTACAATGGTATTAATTTCCATTTTTACATATAGCATCGCTAAATGGATATATATTCCATAGGAGGAAGCCGTCATGGCCAGAATGCGCGCAGTCGATGCAGCCATACTTGTGCTGGAAAAAGAGGGGGTCAATTGCGCCTTCGGTGTACCGGGCGCTGCGATCAATCCATTTTATTCGGCCATGAAGGCACGGGGTTCTATCCGTCACATTCTTGCGCGCCATGTTGAAGGCGCTTCGCACATGGCTGAAGGCTATACCCGCGCTCAACACGGCAATATTGGCTTGTGTATCGGTACTTCCGGTCCCGCCGGCACCGATATGATCACCGGCCTCTACTCGGCTTCTGCCGATTCCATTCCAATCCTCTGCGTTACAGGCCAAGCCCCCCGTGCACGCCTCGACAAAGAGGATTTTCAGGCAGTCGATATCGCCAGGATCGCAGCCCCCGTTACCAAATGGGCGGTTACGGTTATGGAGCCGGCACTGGTGCCTTTTGTTTTCCAGAAGGCATTTCATATCATGAAGTCGGGTCGTCCCGGCCCGGTGCTGATCGATCTGCCGATCGATGTCCAACTCGCTGAAATCGAGTTTGACATCGATACTTATCAGCCGCTGGAGACATACAAGCCAGCGGCAACCCGCGCACAGGCCGAAAAGGCCATTGCTATGCTCAACGATGCGGAACGCCCGCTGATTGTTGCAGGTGGTGGCATTATCAATGCGGGAGCCTCCGATCTTCTGGTTGAATTTGCTGAAATCACCGGCATTCCGGTTATCCCGACCCTTATGGGCTGGGGCGTTATTCCCGATGATCATCGCCTGATGGCAGGCATGTGCGGCCTGCAAACATCCCACCGCTATGGCAATGCCACGCTTCTGGCCTCCGACATGGTGATCGGCATCGGCAATCGCTGGGCGAACCGCCATACCGGCAATGTCGATACCTATAAAAAGGATCGCAAGTTTATCCATGTTGATATTGAACCAACGCAGATCGGTCGTGTTTTTGCACCCGATTTTGGCATTGTTTCAGATGCGGGCAAGGCGCTCAAACTGCTGCTTGATGTTGCGACCGAATGGAAAACCGCAGGCAAGCTGCGCGACTGGTCCCAATGGGCGCAGGAATGCGGCGAACGCAAGAAGACCATGCTGCGCAAGACACATTTTGATCAGACACCATTAAAACCACAGCGCGTTTATGAAGAGATGAACAAGGCGTTTGGCCGTGACACCTGTTATGTCACGACTATTGGACTGAGCCAGATTGCCGGTGCGCAGTTTCTGCATGTCTATCGCCCGCGCAACTGGATCAATTGCGGTCAGGCAGGCCCCTTGGGCTGGACTTTGCCAGCGGCACTTGGGGTTCGCGCCGCCGATCCTGATCGTCCGATTGTTGCGCTGTCCGGCGATTATGATTTCCAGTTTATGATTGAGGAACTGGCAGTCGGCGCACAGCATAAGCTGCCCTATATTCATGTGGTCGTGAACAATTCTTATCTCGGCCTGATCCGTCAGGCACAGCGCGGCTTTAATATGGATTTCGAGGTCAGCTTAGCGTTTGATAACATTAATGCATCGGGTGACGCAGAAAAGGGTTACGGCGTTGATCATGTGGCGGTTGCCGAAGGTCTTGGCTGTAAGGCCATCCGCGTTCGAAGCCCAAACCAGTTTGCGGAAGGATTTGAGCAGGCAAAAGCGCTGATGAACGAGCATCAGGTGCCGGTTGTTCTGGAATTCATCCTTGAGCGTGTTACCAATATTTCCATGGGAGCCGACATCGATCAGGTGGTCGAGTTCGAGGAGTTGGCCGAGCGCGGCGAAGATGCACCGACTGCGATTGCGGCTTTATTAGATTAGATTGAGAGGGAGGCGGAAATGCCAAGATTTGCAGCCAATCTGACTATGCTTTTCAATGAAGTGCCCTTCATGGATCGCTTCGCGCTGGCAGCCAAAGCCGGTTTCACAGGGGTGGAATATCTCTTTCCCTATGACTTCAACCGCCATGAGCTGAAAGCAGCGCTTGATCGTCATAATTTGGCGCAGGTTCTGCATAATCTTCCGGCTGGTAACTGGGCTGGTGGCGAGCGCGGAATAGCGGTTCTGCCGGATCGGGTCGATGAGTTCCGCCGCGGCGTTGCCGATGCGGTTGATTATGCGACAGCGCTCAACTGCTCGCAGGTCAATTGCCTTGCAGGACTTGCACCGCAGGGCGTCGATCCGGATGCATTGCGCGCAACCTTTGTAAGCAATCTGCGGCTTGCAGCAAGAGAACTTGGCAAGCACGGCATTCGCCTGCTGATCGAACCGATCAATCATTATGATATGCCGGGCTTCTACCTCAACACAGTTGAGCAGGCGGTGTCGATCATTGATGAAGTGGGCAGCAACAATCTGTTCATTCAGTATGATCTTTATCATCAGCAGCGCACGCGCGGTGAACTGATCGCGACTTACGAGCGCTACAAACCGCTGATCGCTCATATCCAGCTTGCCGATAATCCGGGTCGTAACGAACCGGGCACAGGTGAAATCAACTTTTCCTATGTGTTCGAGGCGCTGAAAGCGGCTGGCTACAAGGGCTGGATCGGCTGCGAATACAAGCCGAAGACCACAACTGAGGAAGGTCTTGGCTGGTTCAAACAGGATGAAACCGAACGGCTTAGAGCATAGGGAGATTTGATATGGCTAAAATCGGCTTCATCGGACTGGGCATTATGGGCAAGCCAATGGCGCAGCATTTGCAAAATGCGGGCCATCAGCTTTTCACTTCAAAACATTCAAAGCCGCCGCACAAGGACTTGCTGGGTGCAGGATTGAGCGTGCTCGACACTCCAAAAGCAGTCGCCGCCGAATGCGAAACCATCATTCTCATGTTGCCCGATACGCCACAGGTGGCGGATGTCCTGTTCAGCGAAAACGGCGTTGCGGAAGGTTTGAGCCAAGGCAAAACACTCATTGATATGAGCTCAATCTCGCCGATTGAAACCAAGGAATTTGCAAAAAAGGTTAGGGAAACGGGTGCGGAATATATCGATGCGCCGGTATCGGGTGGCGAAGTCGGCGCGAAAAATGCCAGCCTTTCCATCATGGCAGGCGGTGCGCAGGATGCTTTTGACCAGGCATTGCCGCTGTTGAAGCTCATGGGCAAAAACATCACGCTTGTTGGTGATTGCGGCGACGGCCAGACGACTAAAGTTGCCAACCAGATTATCGTTGCGCTCAATATTGAAGCCGTGGCGGAAGCGCTGGTCTTCGCATCCAAAGCGGGGGCCGATCCGGCCAAGGTTCGTGAGGCGCTGATGGGCGGCTTTGCGTCATCGCGTATTCTGGAAGTGCATGGCGAGCGCATGATCAAGCGCACTTTCGACCCGGGTTTCCGCATTTCGCTGCACCAGAAGGATTTGAATCTGGCTTTGCAGGGCGCGAAGGCTTTGGGTGTTTCGCTGCCAAATACCGCAACGGCACAGGAATTGTTTAATTCCTGCGCAGCGCATGGCGATGATGGGCTGGACCATTCGGGACTGGTGCGCGCGCTCGAACGCATGGCCAATCATGATGTTGCGTGATTGATTTTCTCTCAGTGGCAGGAAATAGTGCGCCCAAACAACAATAATATTGGGAATCTGATGACTGTCATCACCGATCCGAAGAAGTTTCTGACAAGCCTGTTTGATGCAGCAGTTGCGGCTGCTGATCCTGAGCTGGTGATCCGTGCCAATCTGCCTGCCAAGCCCAAGGGCCGGACAATTGTGATTGGTGCAGGCAAAGGCTCGGCACAGATGGCAGCGGCCTTTGAGCGCGCATGGGCCGAACGGCATGCGGGTGAGGACGCACCAATCGAAGGCATTGTCGTCACGCGCTACGGTTATGGCACGCCCTGCAACACCATTGAGATCATCGAAGCATCACATCCGGTGCCCGATGATGCCGGGCTTGTGGCCTCAAAACGACTGTTCGACGCCGTTTCCAATCTCACTGAAGATGATCTTGTCGTCGCGCTTATTTCCGGTGGAGGCTCGGCTTTGCTGCCATCGCCGCCGGAGGGGCTGACCCTTGAAGATGAAATCGCGGTCAACAAAGCGCTGCTGGCGTCTGGTGCGCCGATCTCGGCTATGAATGCGGTGCGAAAGCATCTTTCGACCATCAAGGGCGGAAGGCTGGCAGCCGCAGCACATCCGGCAAAAGTCTTCTCGCTGGTGGTGTCCGATATTCCCGGTGACAACCCTGCCTTTGTCGCATCCGGCCCGACGGTGCCTGACGCAACGTCTCGCGATGATGCGCTCAAAATCATTGGACGCTACAAGCTTGAATTGCCCGATGCCGTGCTTGCGCATATCAAAAGCGAGAAGGCGCATGCACCAAAGCCTGATGATAAAATCTTCGCGAACAACGAAATACGTGTGATCGCCTCCGCTGCCGTTTCGCTGGAAGCAGCTGTCAAAGAAGCCGAGCGTCATTGCGTTGAGGCGGTGATCCTTTCGGATTCAATGGAAGGCGAAGCGCGCGAAGTCGCCCATGTTCATGCAGCCATTGCGCGTGAAGTGGCGGATCGTGATCGCCCGTTTAAAAAGCCGGTTGTTTTGCTGTCCGGTGGCGAAACCACCGTCACCATCCGCGCCAAAGGCGGCAAGGGTGGCCGCAACAGCGAATTTCTGTTGTCCTTTGCGCTCGATATTGATGGCTATAACAACATTCACGCACTGGCGGCAGATACGGACGGCATTGATGGCTCGGAAGATAATGCCGGTGCTTTTGCCGATGGCACAACTGTTTCGCGGCTGCAAAAGGCTGGCGAGGACGGTGCAGCGCGGTTGAATGCCAATGATGCGTGGAGTGCATTTGACGCGATTGATGATCTGTTTATCCCGGGGCCGACCGGCACCAATGTCAATGATCTCAGAGCCGTTCTCATAACAGAATAAGATGAGATTGCAGCGTGTCATCACGCTGGGGGGGGGGGGAGGGGTGTATTGTTATAACGATTCAGACCGACATTCGCGATTCTGTTATAACGATTCATCTTTCTTGGCGGGCACCTGATCATCGTCGATAAGAATGCGGTTTGCTGCGCCGTCAAGGTCTTCATACTGGCCATTTTTGAGCGACCATAGAAAACCAGCAAGGCCCATCGCGCCCAAAAAAAGCGCGATGGGAATGAGAAAAAGAAGTCCGCTCATTTATGCGCTTCCTTCAAAACCACAGCGCGTGCAACAGTGGTCTGCATCGGCTGTTTCTGTTTTCCGGCCCGCAACCGCATCGCATTGCTGACAACCACGATGGACGACAGAGACATCGAGAGCGCTGCCACCAATGGTGTGACAAAGCCGAAAATCGCAATCGGCACAGCGATGATATTATAGCCGATGGAAAGCGCAAAGTTCTGCCTGATTAATCGGCCTGCTTCTTTTGACACTGCAAATGCCAGCGGAACAGCAGACAGACTTTCGCGCAGAAACACGAAATCGGCAGCATTGCGGCCAATATCGGCGGCAGTTGCCGGAGCCATGGAAACATGTGCCGCAACAAGCGCAGGGGCATCGTTGAGCCCGTCGCCAACCATCAGCACTTTATGGCCGTCATTTGCTAAACCCTGCACAAGCCGGGA
Source organism: Ochrobactrum sp. S1502_03 (assembly GCF_044435015.1). Classification (NCBI taxonomy): domain Bacteria; kingdom Pseudomonadati; phylum Pseudomonadota; class Alphaproteobacteria; order Hyphomicrobiales; family Brucellaceae; genus Ochrobactrum; species Ochrobactrum sp. S1502_03. The sequence continues at coordinate 228,096 of NZ_JAYEXN010000003.1, read as the reverse complement.
TTTGTCGGCTGGCAGAACTTCGCCACGATAGGTATCCACACCCAGATAACCGGCAAGCTTTTTCACAGCAGGCATTTTGTCGCCGGAGATAATCTCAAGCTGCAAGCCATTGCGTTTCAGTGCACCGATTGCGGCGAGCGCATCTTCGCGCGGCTGATCTTCAAAGCGGAAAGTCTGGACCAACTCGCCATTGATCGAAAGGCACGTTTCCGGCCCATCAGAAAGATTAGCATCTGCCTTGTCGTCAGCCCATTCACGTTTGCCAAGCCGATAGATCGTACCACTCAGTTCGGCCTCAATGCCAGCCCCCGGGATTTCTTCAATGCGTGTGAAGTCAGTCATAGGCTTTGCTCCGGAAAACAGAGCAAGTGCCCGCGACAAAGGATGGCGGGAATAAAGTGAGAGTTCAGATGCAATCTCAAGATTATTCGGATCGATTGACCCGCGATCAATCAGGCGAGGCTGGCCGAGCGTCAGCGTGCCGGTCTTGTCGAATACGGCCGTGTCGATCTCGGCCATCCGCTCCATGGCCGAGCCGTCCTTGATCATGATGCCGTTCTCAAACAGGCGGCGTGCTGCAACCACCTGAACAATTGGCACTGCAAGTGCGAGCGCACAGGGGCAGGTGATGATGAGCGTGCAGATAGCGATATAGATCGAGCGATACCAGTCGCCGCCGGTATAAATCATCCAGCCGACAAAGGCCGCAAAAGCAATTGTATGTACCATCGGCACATAAAGTTCAGACGCCCGATCAGCGAGACGGCGATAAAAAGCGCGACCGCCTTCGGCAACGTCCATCAGACGCACCATTTCGGCAAGGAAGGAATCTTTGGCTTCCGCCGTTGCGCGAATGACAAGTGGTGCGGAGAGGTTCATGGTTCCCGCACGAATATCCGAGCCGGGGCCGACTGGAACCGCATCGCTTTCGCCCGATGCAATGGCACAGTCGAGTTCCGAGCGACCATCTTCCACTTTGGCGTCGACAGGAACACGTTCACCAGCTGCAAGGATGATGCGCTGGCCTATGCGAATTTCATTGACCGGCAGATAGTTGCGCTCGTCATTGTCGCCGATCACCACAGCGCCGCGCGGGCTTAATTGTGCCAGACCACGCACGGCAGAGCGTGCACGTGTGCGCATCAGATAATCGAGTGTGCGGCCAATCAGCAGGAAGAACAACAGCGTGACCGAAGCGTCAAAATAGGCGTGCTGGCCATGGTTCATCGTTTCATAAACGCTCATGCCAAAGGCAAGCGAAATAGCTAGCGCAATGGGTACATCCATATTCACGCGTCGGGTCCGCAAGGCATTCCATGCAGAAACATAAAAAATTCGGCCCGAATAAATCAGTGTCGGTAGCGCGATCAGACCGGAAAGCCAGTGAAACATATCGCGGGTGGCAGCATCGGCCCCCGACCAGACCGCAACAGACAACAGCATGACATTGCTGGATGCAAAGGCTGCAACGCCAAGCGCGATCAAAAGCCGCGTGAAGGTCGGGTCCTTGTCCTGCACCATATCAAAAATATGCGCTTCGTAGCCAAGGCGACGGAGCGGATCGATCACATCGGGTGGCGTTTCGCCATCCTTCCAACGAATGGTGACGCGGCGTGCGGTCAGGTTCACGCGCACATAAGAAACGCCCGGCAGCTTGCCGAGCGTCTGTTCGATGGTCTTGATGCACAAACCGCAATGGATACCGGGAACCGAGAGATCAAGCTGGCGTAAACCATCGCCGAGCGCACGGCTTGCGACCAGCATTTCGTCTGGCGAAATCGATTGGATGACCGTGGCTATCTGTGCATTTTCAACGCAGCAACTCATAAGATCCTCCCGTCCTTCACCAGAACACGGATGATGTGGCGATACGGGTCGTCAAGGCCCGCATCGGCATTGACTTCCATAATCCATGCGCCTTCGCCCAGTTCGAGCGGTGCTGTCAGAACACCGTCTTCTGCAATGGAGAGTGTGACTTTGGTGTCATGGGCATCGCCGACAGGACGCTTGAATTCGACCGTGCCGCCGCTCATGCTGACAGCCTTGCCATCACGATCGGTAAGACGCCACGTAAAGACACCTTCCGCAAAAGCGGGCTGCGACTGCCAGCCAAGGGCTGCCTGTTCCTTGCCGGTTTCGGCTTTGGCGTTGAACTCCTGACTGGCGACATAGGTGTTTTTCACAACCAGCCCGCTCCAGCTGCTGACTGCCTTATAAGCCATCGTCATATTGACGGCGATGATGACACCGAAGAAAGCGATCATAATGCCGAGCATGTGCCAGCCGGTGAAGCCATTGGTGGTTTTTGATTTCACTGACATCATCTCTTCTCCCCGGTCATTTCTGGAGCCATGAAAGTTGCTTTGTAGCGGGCTGTTTCAGAGCCGTCTGCATCGCGCACTTCGATTTCATAGTCGGAGCGCTGCTCCGTTATGGCATCATGCGGCAGGGTTACAAAAACACGCAGCGTTTTCAGCCTGTCGGGTTCAACCGGCACATCATAATTGCCGTCTGCATCGATGTTTTCATCCTGCACGGTCAGCGTTGCACCCGGAAGGCCTTCGATTGAAAGCCGGAAGGTACGCGGAACAGGGATCATGTTGAGCAGCTTGACCGTATAGCCGTTGCGGATCGAACCATCGGACAACAGCACATATTGCGGTGTGCGGTCATGCAGCACATTGATGCCAATGCGCTGACGCGTCGAAAGCGAGATCACCAGCGTCAGACCGATCAGTGCCCAGATAATGAAATAGAACAGAATGCGTGGACGCAGGATCTTTTTCCACGAAAGATGCTCAACAGCACCGGACAACTTGTTTGGTGCCTCATAAACGCGCGCCGGATTAATCGGAGCGGTGCCATTGTTGGTGGCCAGCGCCATATTCCAGTCGTAATCGGCAAGCGTTGCATAGGAAATGAGACCGCGCTCTTTGCCGACCTTGTCCATCACGCTGTCACAGGCATCGATGCAGAGCGCGCAGGTGATGCATTCTAGCTGCTGGCCATCGCGAATATCGATACCCATCGGGCAGGCGGCAACACAGGCGTTACAATCCACGCAATCGCCTACGGTTTCCCCGGCGGCAATTGCCTTCTTGGAATGGCGTGAGCGTGGTTCGCCGCGCCAGTCATTATAGGTCACAGTCAGCGAATTTTCATCAAGCATCGCTGCCTGAATACGCGGCCAGGGGCACATATAGGTGCAAACCTGCTCGCGCATCAGCCCGCCAAAAACATAGGTCGTGGCTGTCAGGATCGCCACGGTGATGTAAGCGACGGGAGCTGCATGTCCGGTTACAAAGTCGACGAGCAGGGTTGGTGCATCGGCAAAATAGAAAATCCACGCGCCGCCCGTCAAAATACCGATCATCAACCAGATGGCGTGTTTGGTGACACGCTTCCAGATTTTGTCGAAGCTCCACGGCGCTTTGTCGAGCTTCATGCGTGCGTTGCGGTCGCCTTCGATGGCACGTTCGACCACCAGATAAAGGTCGACCCATACGGTTTGTGGACAGGTATAGCCGCACCATGCGCGACCAGCCGCTGACGTTATCAGGAACAGGCCAAGGCCTGCCATGATGAGCAGACCTGCGACATAATAGAATTCCTGCGGCCAGATTTCGATGAAGAAGAAATAGAACCGGCGATTGGCAAGATCGATCAGAACTGCCTGATCGGGCGCATAGGGACCGCGGTCCCAGCGCAGCCATGGCGTCAGATAGTAGATCCCCAATGTGATGAACATGATCATCCATTTGAAGCGGCGGAAATTGCCCTGCACGCGCTTCGGGAAAATTTTGACCCGCGCCGCATAAAGCGACTTTCCACTTTTAGGGAGGCGGATCTTGGGGGAGTTAACTGCCTGAACGTCTATCCGTTCGACATCGTCTGACATTTGCCTTGCTCCTGAAGCACGATGCCGGACAGACAGAAGCTGGCTTGCCGGGGGATCGCACTTTCAATGTTTGAGAGCGGGGTGGTTATTCGCCGTCCGTTCCAATGCAGTGATTTGAAATGAAGCGACCGATTGCCGTTAGATCGGGGCGTCATTTTTAGCTGGCTGGCCCCGTTGCCGGGGCCAGTATTTGTTATTCGCCGCCACCCAGAGAGTGAACGAAGATGGCAAGCTGCTTGACAGTCGCGTCGCCGAGGCGTGCTTCCCATGCGGGCATCACGCCATGCTTTGGACGAGCCACCTGCTTTGCAATCGCGTCTTCACCTGAACCATAGAACCAGATGGCATCGGTGAGGTTTGGCGCGCCGAATTCACGCAGACCCTTTGCATCTGCGCCATGGCAGACCGCGCAGTTTTCAGCGAAGACCTGCTTGCCTGCCGGGACCATGTCCGGATTGTGTGGCGTGCCGGAAAGGCTGACCACATAGGCGCTCACATCGCGAATCTGCTCTGGTTCGAGCACATCGACAAAGGCAGGCATTTCCGAAATGCGGGTTTCGCTGTCATCGGGCGAGCGCACACCATGGCGAATGGTCGTCAGGATGTCGTCTACCGAACCACCCCACAACCAGTCGTCATCATTGAGGTTCGGATAGCCGGGAGCGCCCTGTGCACCTGTGCCATGGCACTGAACGCAGTTCACGCGAAACGCTGCTGCGCCGCCTGCAATCGCATATTGGCGCAGGTTTTCGTCAGCGATGATCTCATTGACGTCTTTCGCATTGATCTGGTCCATGATGCCCTGACGCTCAGATGCGATCTCGGCATTTTCCTTCCAGAAGTCACCGCGGCTCGACCATTCAGTGAGACCAGCCGTCGAGCTTGAGATCAGTGGCCATGCCGGATAGGCGATGACATAGGCTAATGCCCAAAAGATGGTTGCGTAATATGTCCACAGCCACCAGCGTGGCATGGGGTTGTCGAGTTCCTGAATGCCGTCCCATTCATGTCCGGTGGTCTCTACGCCACTGACTTCATCAATTTTTTTGTCAGTCATTTTTGTCGTCCTTGAATGGAATTTCCTTCGCATCATCGGCTTTCTTTTTGCTTCCCGGACGGAAAGCAAAAAGCACCACGAATACAAAGAACAGAGCCATCGCGAGCAGGCCCCAGCTATCGGCGAAAGTGCGCAGGGTGTTGTAATCCATGGCTAATTCTCCGCTTTATCGTGCTTTGGGGGACTGGTCGTAGGTCGAGAAGTCAACGAGCGTGCCGAGCATCTGGAGATAGGCAATCAATGCATCCATCTCCGAAATGACCTGTGGGTTGCCGTCAAAGTCGCCAACTTTCGCCTTTGGATACCGTTCAAGAAGGGCGGTCGTATCAGCGTCCGGCTCAGCCTGTGCTTTCAGATCGGCAACCGCGTTATCGACCATCTCTTGGCTATAAGGCACCCCGACGGCAGCATTAGCTTTGAGGTTCGCCGAAATATCAGTGATCTTGAGCGGGGTGTTGAGCAGGAAGCCGTAATTCGGCATGACCGATTCCGGCACCACGTCGCGCGGGCGCACCAGATGCTGCACATGCCACTCGTTTGAATAGCGACCACCGACGCGCGCAAGGTCTGGACCCGTGCGCTTCGATCCCCACTGGAACGAATGGTCATACATAGACTCTGCTGCCAGACTGTAATGGCCATAACGCTCCACTTCATCGCGGAATGGGCGGATCATCTGGCTGTGGCAGAGATAGCAGCCTTCACGCACATAGATGTCGCGGCCTGCCAGTTCCAGTGGTGAATAGGGACGCATCCCTTCCACCTTCTCGATGGTATTTTCGAGATAGAACAGCGGTGCGATTTCCACGATGCCGCCCACAGTTACGACGGCCAGCGAGGCAATCAGCAACAGCGTTGCGTTTTTCTCCAGTTTGGAGTGGTTTTTCAGAAAAGACATCAATCACACTCCTTATTTCGCTGGCTGCATGGTTGCGTCAACCACAGGCTGCACACCGCCCATAGGGGCTTCTTTGCGCAGATTTCCGCGAATGGTCTGATAGACGTTCCAGGCCATAACCAGTCCACCGCAGAGATAGAGAACGCCGCCCAGTGTACGGATGACGTAGTAAGGGAACATGGCAGCAACGGTTTCGACGAACGAGTAAACGAGGAAGCCCTGGCTATCATATTCGCGCCACATCAGACCCTGCTGGATACCGGAAACCCACATAGCAGAGGCGTAGAGCACGATGCCGAGTGTGGCGAGCCAGAAGTGCCAGTTGACCATACGGATCGAATAGAGGCGTTCACGATTCCACAGCTTTGGCGTCAGGTAGTAGACCGCAGCAAAGGTGATCATGCCGTTCCAGCCAAGCGCACCCGCATGAACGTGACCAATCGTCCAGTCGGTGTAGTGCGACAGCGAGTTCACAGCCTTGATCGACAGCATCGGACCTTCAAAGGTTGCCATGCCGTAGAAGGCGATCGCTGCAACCATCAGACGGATGATCGGATCAGTACGGACCTTGTCCCATGCACCCGAAAGTGTCATCAGACCGTTGATCATACCGCCCCATGACGGCATCCAGAGCATGATCGAGAACACCATGCCGAGCGTCTGCGCCCAATCGGGAACAGCGGTGTAATGCAGATGGTGCGGGCCGGCCCAGATGTAGAGGAAGATAATCGACCAGAAGTGCACGATCGACAGGCGATAAGAATAGATCGGACGGTTCGCCTGCTTCGGCACGAAGTAGTACATCATGGCGAGGAACGGCACGGTCAGGAAGAACGCCACCGCGTTATGGCCATACCACCATTGGGTAACTGCATCCTGTACACCTGCGAAAGCCGAATAGCTCTTCACGCCAAGGAAGGAGACCGGAATCGCCAGATTGTTGACGATGTGCAACATGGCGATGGTGATAATGAACGACAGGTAGAACCAGTTTGCCACATAGATATGTGGCTCTTTGCGTCGCAGGATGGTGCCGAGGAAGACGACGAGATAGACGACCCAAACGATGGTGAGCCAGACGTCGACATACCATTCCGGTTCAGCATATTCGCGCGATTGCGTGATGCCGAGCAGATAGCCGGTTGCTGCCATCACGATGAAAAGCTGATAGCCCCAGAAAACGAACCAGGCCAGATCGCCACCGATGAGGCGCGCGCGACAGGTGCGCTGCACGACATAGAACGACGAGGCGATCAGGATGTTGCCGCCAAAGGCAAAGATCACTGCCGATGTATGCAGCGGACGCAGGCGGCCAAAGTTGAAATAGGGTTGCAGATTGAGATCCGGGAAGGCGAGCTGTGCTGCGATAAGCACGCCGACGAGAAAGCCGGCCACACCCCAAAACACGGTTGCGATGACGCCATAACGGATCGGCCCATCCATATAGGTGGACTGATCGACTTTCTTTGGCGTCAGGCCGTAATCGGCATTACGCATCAAAAGAATGGTGAAGATGGCAAGTGTTGCGAACAGAATCCACATGTGGATTCTAAACAGCTCATCATGAGAAAATCCGGCCAGAAGCACAGCAAAAAGTGCTCCCAGACCAGACAGGACTGTTCCAGCGGCGTAGTTCATGTAATCCCCTCGCAGCGCAAGTCAGAAGCTGCCCAAGTGTCCAAGTGACGACAGCTATAGCGATAGCCCTTCTATCGGCATTCCACGGTTGCGTGTCATTGATCTAAATCAAATAGCACTTGATTGGGATGCGACGAATTGGGCGCTTCGAGAGGAATAGCTTTTTTAGCGTGAGAAATAGCTATTTGATTCGATTAAAATTTTTGATTTCGGATTATTGTGCTGGGATAATCAATGAAGCGCGCAAGCCGCCTTCGGGGCGATTGTGAAGCTGCAATTTTCCACCCATACGGGCTGTTGCCATTTTCACAATAGCCAGCCCCAGACCGCTGCCATTCTCACTTCTGTTCGAGCCGCGATAAAAGCGTTCGGTCACATGTGCCATGTCTTCAGGCGCAATACCGGGACCATCATCCTCGACAGTGAGCACAAGCTTGTCGTCATCCCGCTGAAGGTTGCATCGCACAGACCCGCCTTCCGGTGAGTGGTTGACGGCGTTTTCAATCAGATTGCGCATGGCAAGCGTGAAGAGATGCGGATATTCCATTGTCACAAGCGGAAGATTATTGGGAAGCTCAATCGTCACGTTGCGATTTGCCGCAAGCATACGCATGTCGGTCGAGATAGAAACCAGCAACTGACAGGCGGGTTCGGGCGTGGGCCTCACCATCTCGTCACCTGTTTCCAGGGCCGCAAGGTCGAGCAGCTGGCTGACGAGGCGGCTCGTGCGATCAACACCTGACGCAATCTGGCGGATTGCCTTGAGACGCATGGTGTCATCTTTGGCACTCTCTGCGATCTGCGCCTGTGTCTTGAGGCCCGCCAGTGGGGTTTTGAGTTCATGCGCGGCAAAAATTGCAAAATTGCGCTCGCGTTCGCGCGCCTCTTCCACGCGATGGAAAAGATCGTTCAAAGCGGACACTGCGGGTGCGATTTCGGAAGGCAGCTTCTCTTCTGGCAGAGGATGCAAATCGCGCGCGTCGCGCTTCGACAACGTGCTGGCAAGACGGCTCAACGGATTAAGTCCGCGTCGCACGCACAGCCAGATCAGGATGGCAAGAATGGGCAGCAAGAGGAGGGCAGGCAGAACAACACCGGCCACCACATTTTGCACGAGGCGCTCTCGGACCGAGAGGCTATCGGCGACCATGACACGCAAACCAAGCTGCGTGTTTTCCACGGCAAAAACCCGCCAACGGTCGCCTGCAACAACCGTATCCGAAAATCCGTTCGCCACGTTGGTCAGGCGGGCGCCGGGCGCACTTTCCGAGCGGCCAACCAGCCTTCCATCGATAGCCCATATCTGGCAGAAAAGCTGCCGGTCATAGAGCGGAAAATCGGGCAAGGGCTTGAGCGAAAGTTGTCCGCCATTTCCATCGGGCGCGACTTCAACACGCCGCTCGGTCAGCAGCGAATTAACCATGCGGGCTGCTTCCATGAGACGCGCATCCAGTACTTTTTCAAGCCTGGCTTCCGTGCTCACATGAATCCAGATAACCGCAAACACCCAGACGAGAAAGGTGATCCCGATCAATATGCCCGTCAGACGGCTGCGGATGGAATTCATGTTTGGGCTCCCGCGAGCCTGTAGCCAACGCCGCGCACCGTTTCGATGAAGGCTGAACCGAGCTTCGAGCGCAAGTGATGAATATGCACTTCGACCGCATTGCTCTCCACCTCTTCCTGCCAGCCATAAAGTGCTTCTTCAAGTGATGACTTGGAAACGGTTGCGGTTGGCCGCTCCATCAACGTGCGCAGAATAGAGAATTCGCGTCGCGTCAGGCGAAGCGGTTCACCGTTGAATTGCACTGACATTTCCGCCGGGTCAAGTTCAACGCCCTGCCATTCAAGCGTGGCACTGGCACGACCTGCGCCGCGCCGGGCAATGGCGCGCACGCGCGCTGCAAGCTCATGAAGATCAAACGGCTTGCCGACATAATCGTCCGCACCCGCATCAAGCCCTGCAATGCGTTCCGGCACCTGATCGCGGGCGGTTAGCAACAGCACCGGCGTTTGATCCCGTGCCCGCCGCATCGACTTCAACACATCAAGACCGGAACCGTCTGGCAGCATGAGATCGAGCACAATTGCGTTGTAGTTCTGCGTTGCAAGGGCTGCTTCGGCGTCGCCGCAGCTTGCAACGGCATCCACGGTGAAGCCGGCCAATCCCAGCCCCACGGTAAGGCCGTCGAGCAGGAGTGCATCGTCTTCAACCACCAGAATACGCATAGTCGTCCCTGTTTCAGTGTTGACTGATTTTGAGCCAGCTTTCGCTTCGCCAGCTTAAGGTTGCCTTAAGGTGACGCGATCATTGGCTTTTTATAATCTACTTGTTCATTTAAATAAAATTTCAGCTTATGAAGGCCGGCATGTTTTGGGGACAGCGATATTGGGGTTTGAGAAATTGAATTTATGCACTGCGAAGCTAAGAACGTGCCTGTCATACGCGCGAATGATCCTGGTCGGCTTTTTACCACTGGCTCTTGCGGCGTGCACAAGCGTTCCCACAGACAGGCCGATTCCCGTCACCATGCCGCAACCCGTGGCCCTCGCGCCTGAGCCGGTGCGTGCTGCGCCTGTCGTTGAGCCTGAGATACAGACGGCGAAAAGCGAATATGAAGTCATGTATGGCGCGGTCACCGATCGTGGAAATCATATTGCGGCACTTGATCTGAGCAAAATAGCGCAAAGAAATCTTCGTAAGCAGGTCGACTATCAGACCACGCATCCGGTTGGCACGATTATCGTCGATCCCTATAAGCGCTATCTCTATCTGGTGCAGCCGGACGGCAAGGCCATGCGCTATTCCGTTGGCGTCGGGCGTGCCGGAATGACATTCAGCGGTGACGCAGAGGTCGCCTATAAGGCTCAATGGCCGCGCTGGACGCCAACGCAGAACATGATCAAGCGTAACCCCGAACATTATGCAAAACATGCCCAAGGTCTGGAAGGCGGTATCCGCAATCCGCTCGGTGCACGCGCACTTTATCTTTATCGTGATGGCAAGGATACGCTTTACCGTATCCACGGCACCAACGAGCCATGGTCAATTGGCAAGGCGGCCTCGTCTGGCTGTATCCGTCTCTTCAATCAGGATATTATCGATCTTCACAAACGGGTTTCCAACGGAAGCCGTGTTGTTGTTCTCAACAAGGCTCAATCGTCTCAGGGAGAAAGCTGATGATAAATCGCCGCCAGATGCTTGCTGCAACGGCAGCAGGAGCCGCGACGATTGCCATTTCTGGTGGCGGAAGTTTTGCGCAAAGCATGCCGAGCGTGGCCGATGTGCTTTATGACAAAGATATCCCGGTGCTCGGCAATCCTCATGGCGATGTCACCATTGTCGAATATTTCGACTACCAGTGCCCTTACTGCAAGCGAGGACATGCTGAACTGATGCGCGTTGTTGAAAACGATGGCAAAGTGCGGCTGGTGCTTAAAGACTGGATTATCTTTGGCGATAATTCTGCCTATCCGGCACGGCTGGTTCTGGCAGCAGAAAAATCCGGCGCCTATGTCAAGGCAATGGAAGCCATGATGCAAACGACAGGGCGTTTGAGCAAAGATCAGACGGACGAGGCTCTTAGAAAGGCCGGTCTTGATCCGAAAAAACTTGAAGCGCAATATCAGGCAGATGCCGTAAGGATCGATGCTATCCTTGAGCGCAACATGGAGCAGGGCGAGGCGTTTAATTTCGGTGGCACGCCGTCTTTTGTGATCGGCACCAGACTCTATGGCGGCGTGATGAAAAAGCAGGGCCTGATCGATGCAATTGCACAGGCTCGTAGGGGCTGATGAATTTGAAAGTAAGCAGCGGAGTGTTGTCAGTCTTGTAAGGCTTTAGATTTCCTTCATAGTAAGAAGGATCAATGGACATGAACCTGATGACATGCACGCCAACGCTCAACGATGACACGGATGAAAGCCGCTGGCACAAAGTTCTCACACGCGACAAAGCTGCGGATGGCGAGTTTTTCTATGGCGTACGCACGACGGGCGTTTATTGTCGCCCGTCTTGCCCTTCACGGCGTGGAAAACGTGAAAACGTTCAGTTTTTTGACGTGGCAGAGGCCGCGGAACGCGCAGGATTTCGTCCCTGCATACGGTGTAAACCCAATCTGCCAGCAACGCTTGATGCACAGAACAATGCCCGTCATGCTGATATGATTGCAGCCGCTTGTCACTATATCGATATTGCGGAAGAAATACCGGACCTTGACGAAATAGCGCGCGCAGTTGGTGCCAGTGCATCGCATTTTCACCGTCTTTTCAAAGCCTTCACCGGACTGACGCCCAAAGAATATGCGGATGCGCAGCGCGGGCGAAAAATCCGTTCAGCCCTTGAAACGCCGCAAGCAAGCGTGACAGCCGCCATTTATGAAGCTGGATATAATTCATCAAGCCGCTTCTATGAAGCATCGGACAAGGTTCTGGGAATGAAGCCAAAGACCTATAAATCCGGTGGGCAGAATGAGACAATCCGCTTTGCTGTCGGTCAGTCTTCGCTGGGGGCGGTTCTTGCTGCGGAAAGTGCGAAGGGTGTTTGTGCCATTCTGATGGGCGATGAGCCGGAGGCGCTGATCAGCAATCTCGAAGACCGGTTCCCGAAAGCCGAGCTTATCGGAGGGGACCGGGATTTTGAGGATCATGTTGCGCAAATTATCGGGTTCGTTGAAGACCCTCGTATTGGGCTTGATTTGCCACTGGATTTGCGTGGCACTGTTTTTCAGGAACGGGTTTGGCAGGCATTGCTGCAAATCCCGTTTGGTAAAACAGTGAGCTACACCGAACTTGCGCAAATGATCGGCGCGCCAAAATCAATCCGTGCCGTGGCGCAGGCATGTGGCGCCAACAAGATTGCTGTTGCGGTTCCCTGTCATCGGGTTGTGCGCAATGATGGTGGATTGTCCGGCTATCGCTGGGGTGTGGAACGCAAGCGCGATCTGCTTGAAAGAGAGCGCCAGCCTTCAAACATTGAGGGTTGCAACCCCGCTGCGGATAGCTTTTGATCGGATAAAAATTGAAGGATTCGGACATGAGCGTCACGATTTACGGCATCAAAAACTGCGACACCATGAAGAAGGCGCGCACATGGCTTGAAGATCATGGCATTGACTATGCTTTTCACGATTACAAGAAAGACGGCCTTGATGATGCAACGCTGGACCGTTTCCTGAAAGACATCGAATGGGAAAAGTTGCTCAATCGTGCGGGCACCACGTTCCGTAAGCTGCCCGAAGAACAGCGCCACAATGTCGATGCTGCCAAGGCGCGTGAACTCATGCTGGCACAACCCTCTATGGTCAAGCGCCCGGTGCTTGAGAGGAATGGCGCGCTGACTGTCGGGTTCAAACCGGATCAGTATGAGGCATTCTTCAAGGCTTGAGTACCGCAAAACCTGTCATAGATAGTATCTCCAGCGTGACGGATAAATTGGCAGGTTAATAAATGCGTCAGCGAATAGAGAAGATTTTTCAGCAATGGTCAGTGAGTTGGCGTGATGCGCTGATTGCCTCTGTTGGTGGCGCAGTCGCATGGCTGATCTGTCAGTGGATGCTGGGGCAGCCGCGCCCTCTCTTCGCGATGGTGACAGCCGTTATCTGTCTTGCGCCCAATCTGCCCAATCATGGCAAACAGGCGATTGGCGTGATCGCAGGTGTGACGACTGGCGTGCTGGTGGGCGAGTTTTCTCTGCTTCTGCCCCATACGATTCCGGTCCTGCATATGAGTGTTGTCACCTGCATCGCCATGGTGATTGCAACGACCTTCGGTCTTGCGCCGGCTATCGCCATTCAATCGGGCGTTTCTGCTATTCTTGTCCTGGCAATGGGGCCGCAGGTCGCGGGAATGACACGGCTTATTGATGTTCTGGTGGGCGCGGGTGTCGGGCTTTTGTTCAGTCAGATATTGTTGACACCCGATCCGGTGCGCCTGATCGACAGAGCCGTGCGGGGACTTGTCGATAATATCCTGAAAGGTCTCAAAAAGTCGGCAATTGCGTTGGAAACACAAGATGTTATCCACGCACAGAGCGCAATCAACCAGTTTACACAGGCGCAACGCGCGGTCAACGCGCTGGGGGATGGCATAGCGCTCGCCCGGTCAAACGCGCGCTGGTCTTTGCGCGGTCGGCTGGTTGCGCGCGAGATCAGTGAAATGGCAGGCCGCTATGATCGCCGCGGCATCCGCCTTTATGCAACGGCTCTGCTCTTTGGAGAGGCCGTCGGTAATGCGCTTCGTAAGAAGGAAGCGTCGCCGCCCGAATGGATTTCACAATCGCTTCAATCGGTCATCCATAATTGTAATCTGGGCGAGGGCGACGCGCCTGAACGCCTTTCACCCGTGCCGCAGGATATTGATTTCAGTTGGCGGGATGCGGCTTTCCGGCTGCAATCAATGAACGAGACATTGCTGCATTTTCTTCATTCAGGCCAGCCAGACAGCGTGCCAACGCGCCCCCCAAAAAACAGACCGGATATACAGGCCGGTTAGGCTGCTTTTGCGGGATGCCGAAAAATTGAACTCAATTCGAGTGATTGTCTCAATCAGAAAAATTCAGTTGTGCACGATTACCCAAAGCGTATTTTCAGCGCTATGAATCAAGCACTCTCCCAAACAAATTCGCATCGTATTGCTCTTCGTTACGCTTTTGGCGGCTTTTTCGCCATGATTGCGGCAATGGGGATCGGCCGCTTTATTTACACGCCGATCCTGCCCGGCATGATGGTGGATGTGGGTTTTAATGCCGCAGATGCAGGCTTTATCGCTTCCGCCAACTATGTTGGGTATCTGTTGGGAGCAATGGTTGCGGGCTATGGCTGGTCAGCGGGGATTGAACGCAAAAGCGTCATTGCCGGTTTGATCATCAGTGCGGTTCTCTGTGCCGCGATGGCATTTTTTGATGGCGTTTGGCCGTTTTCGATCATTCGTTTTGCAGCAGGCTTTATCAGCGCCGTGACGATGATTCTTGGCACGACAATCGTGCTTAGCCATATAGCGATTGCCGAACGGGCAGAGCTTGGTGCGCTGCATTTTGGCGGGGTTGGCGCAGGTATTGCGCTTTCAGCGATCATGGTTGCGGGTATCCGGTTTTCGGGACTTGATTGGCGGGCCGACTGGATTGGAGCTGCCATTTTAAGTCTGGTCATGGCTGTTCTGGTGGTTGCGCTTGTGAAGGAAGGGCCAGTTGGCGGAGCCAATGGCAAGCGCGAACCGGCACTGCCAAGCAGCTTTGCTTTTAATGCGATTTCAATAGCCTATGGCATTTTTGGCTTTGGCTATGTGATCACGGCAACGTTCATCATCACAATCGTACGGGCAAATGATGGTGGCTCGTTGATGGAAGCAGCCGTGTGGGTTGTGACGGGATTATGCGCTGCACCTTCGATCTGGCTCTGGTCGCCTGCCATTCGGAAGTTTGGTCTCTTTATCGCTTTTGCGCTGACTGCGGCGATCGAAGCTCTCGGCGTGGCGGCAAGCGTGTTGCTTCCGCCACCTTTGGGGCCATTGGTTGGCGGTGCATTGCTTGGCATAACCTTTATGGCGCTAACGGCCTTCGGGCTTCAGACCGCGCGTGTGCTTGCACCGCAGTCGCCGAAGCGTGCCCTTGCAAGGATGACGGTTTGTTTCAGCATCGGACAGATTGCAGGGCCGCTGATTGCAGGCTTCATGGCGCAACGCTTTGGCTCGTTCACTGTCCCCACTCTCGTTGCAGCCTTTGCCCTCCTGATGACGGCGATCATTGCTTACGCCGCTGGGCGTGCTGCCAAGTAATGGAAAACCTTAAAAAAATTTAATTGGTAAACAGTTTTGGATCGGTGCCTTATGCAGCCAACATACTTGTTGGACCTATTGCAATGTTCGTATCCTTTTTCCCGCGTCCTAAGCTGTTCTTCTCATCCGTGCTCGTTTGGACACTGCTTGCCATTATTGGCTGGTATGAAGGTGGTGCGGCACTCGGAGGTTTAATCGGTTTGCCACCGGCGGCAGCTGATGTTGCACCCATCATTGGCGCAAGCCTCTTCTGGTCTGCGCCTTTCCTTTGGTTTTATATCTATTTTGCTGTCGCCGTGTTCGCATTCTATGCGGTCTGGTCATGGTTTGCGCCGCATCCATGGCAGCGATGGTCTGTGCTTGGTTCGGCTTTGATTCTGTTTGCGACCTATTTCAGTGTGCAGGTCAGCGTTGCGGTCAACGCATGGTATGGCCCGTTTTATGATATGGTGCAGAAGGCGCTGGGAACGCCCGGCTCGGTGCAGGCAGTTGATTTTTACTGGAGTATGGTGGACTTCGCAGGCATTGCCTTTGTTGGTGTCACCATTGGCGTGCTGAGCGCGTTTTTCACCAGCCATTATATCTTCCGCTGGCGCACGGCGATGAATGATTTTTACATGAGCCACTGGCCGAAACTGCGTTCGGTCGAAGGCGCTGCGCAGCGCGTTCAGGAAGATACGATGCGCTTTTCTACGACCGTTGAACAGCTGGGCGTCAATCTGATCAAGGCGATCATGACGCTGATCGCGTTTCTTCCGGTGTTGTTTTCGTTTTCTAACAGGGTGAGCGAGTTGCCAATCATCGGGCTGGTGCCGCATGCGCTGGTATGGGCGGCAATTGTCTGGGCGCTGTTTGGCACCGGCTTTCTGGCGCTGGTCGGCATCAAACTGCCGGGGCTGGAATTCAACAATCAGCGCGTGGAAGCGGCCTATCGTAAGGAGTTGGTCTATGGTGAAGATCATGCGCATCGTGCCGAGCCGCTTAAGATGGGAGAACTGTTCTCCAGTGTCCGCCAGAATTATTTTCGGCTCTACTTTCACTACGTCTATTTCAACGTTGCCCGTATCTTTTATTTGCAGGCTGACAGTATTTTTCCGACACTTATTCTGGTGCCATCAATTGTTGCGGGCAAGCTGACGCTTGGCCTGATGAACCAGATACTCAATGTATTTGATCAGGTGCGTGGGTCGTTCCAGTATCTCGTTAATTCATGGACGACCATTATCGAACTTCTTTCGATCTATAAGCGTCTGCGTGGCTTTGAAGCGGTGATTTATCAAGAGCCATTGCCGGTGCTGGATCAGGAAAATCTCGGCCTGATGTCATAATCTTTACGATCTTCTCTGCGCGGCGCTGCCGCCCGGAGCGATGATTGTGTTGAGATAATCATTATATGTCGTGCATTTCACATCAGGCTTGTTGCAGACCTCGGATACGAGACGTTCCATGGCGCGCCAGTAAGCCCCGTCATTCATCAGCACAAAGTGAAAGCCAAGCTGTAAGGGAATGCGCTCACCATTATACTGTTTGTCGAAGGCCGTGCGGAAAGCTTTATAGGCACGTTCTTCAAACACAGCTGCCTGGGCGGGCGCTTCCTTGCCTTTGGAGTGGCGGACATAAAGATTGTAATCCATACCCACGATAAGCCGCTGCGATGGGCCTTCAGGAATAAGCGGCAGACCGAAAGACGCAAACTGCCCAGTGATCTGTGGCAGTTCCGGTCCACGCGTGATCGATGATGCTTGATAGCGGAAGCCATTGGCTTTCAATGCATCCTGTACGGGCTTTGATGCCGCAAGATAGGGCGCGCGGAAGCCGTTTATGCCGTGGCGCGCCAGTTCTTGCCAGCCCTCGGGCTCGCCGTCGATACCGTTATTCTTATAAGCATCGGCAGTGATGCGGCGGAATTCTTTGATTTCCTTGTCCCAGTCGGCCGTGGACCAGTTGGTGCCATCAAAATGGCCGCAGCCATGGCTGGCAATTTCGTTCCCTTCCAGGTGCGCCTGCCAGATATTATCAAGGCGCGTCACAACTTCATCATGGCTCAAAGCAAAGCCGACATTGGATGCACCGGCACGTTTTTGCGGCGGTTGATAATCGCGGCGGTTTTTCTTTTCCATCAAAAAGACGCAGGACAGGAAATAAGTGAAATGCGCATTGTTGTTTTTCGCCAGTTCGCGTGAACGGGTCCAAAGCTTGTTGTCATGCGCGCCGTCAAAAGAGATCAGCACATATTGCGGCTTAGAGGTTTCTGCCTGAGCCGGATTTGTGACAAAAGCAAAAGAGGCCGTGACAGCAAGGACAGAAGAAAGAATACGCATGAGAGAGTGAACGCCACTTTGGGGGAAAGGTTGCTTCCTACGTGTTGAATAAGGCGAAGCTCGGACACAAATACAGATTGTTCGGGTAAGGTGCAGCTTATTTCGCTGACGGGTCTTACATATGGCGCGAATTCCGACTAAAAGCGCCTGAACATAGAAATTAAGATCAACAGTTTTCAGAGCGTGGCTTTATGCGCATAGCGCTCAAGTAAAAAATGGCAGGTCCATGGCAGACGACAGTTTCATTCGCGAGGTAAACGAAGAGCTCCGTTCGGAACGGGCGAAGCAGGTTTGGAAAAACTTTGGCCCTCTTCTAATTGGCGCGGCGATTGCGATTGTAATCGGTACAGCCGGCTGGGTCGGTTATAAGCACTGGACTGAGAGCAAGGCATCTGCCTCTGGCGATAAGTTCCTGGCGGCTCTCGATCTTGCCGCTTCCGGCAAGAACGAAGAAGCCATCGCCGCACTCGATGATCTTGAAAAGACAGGCTATGGCTCTTATCCGGTACTGGCGCGTTTGCGTGCTGCCTCTGTGCTGGCGGAGAAGGGTGATGTGCCAGCGGCTGTTACGGCTTTTGATGCGGTTGCAGCGGATAATGCAGTTCCCGCGCCGATGCGCGACATAGCGCGCATTCGTGCAGCCTATCTGCTGGTGGATTCTGGTTCTTATGATGATGTCGCAAAGCGCGTTGAAACGCTTTCGGCAGACGGCAATCCAATGCGTTCGAGTGCGCGTGAGACCCTTGGTCTGGCAGCATGGAAAGCGGAGCGTTTCGACGATGCCGCAAAACTTTACCAGCAGATTGCCAATGACACACTGGCTCCGGCGAACATCCGCCAGCGCGCCAATACAATGCTTGATCTCATGCGCGGCGCTGGCATTAAAATGCCAGAAGCTCAGGGCTGAGCTAAACCAATTTCGGAGTAATACGAACCTATGGGTTTCACTCTCGCCATTGTCGGGCGTCCCAATGTCGGCAAGTCCACCCTGTTTAATCGCCTCGTCGGCCGCAAGCTGGCGCTGGTTGATGACTTGCCGGGTGTCACGCGCGACCGGCGTATTCATGATGCCAAGCTTTATGATTTGAAGTTTCAGGTCATTGATACGGCTGGTCTTGAAGATGCTGCCAATGACAGTCTGGAAGCGCGCATGCGTGCCCAGACGGAGGCTGCCATTCAGGAAGCTGACGCCATTCTTTTCGTCATTGACGCGAAAGCCGGGCTGACGCCAGCCGATAGCACTTTTGCCGAACTGGTCCGCCGTTCCGGCAGGCCTGTTGTGCTGGTCGCAAACAAGGCGGAAGCGAGGGGCGCGCAAACTGGCCTCTATGATGCTTTCCAGCTTGGCCTTGGGGAACCATGTCCTGTTTCTGCTGAACATGGTCAGGGCATGCCCGATTTGCGTGACGCAATTGTCGCGCTTCTGGGCGAAGAGCGTGCATTTGCCGATCAACGTGCAGAAGAAGCTGCGGAAGAGGCTTTCACGCCGGCTGCCGTTGGTGAGTTGATTGGCGATGATATTGAAGACCCGGATGAGGAAATCATCCCGGATTATGATGCCACCAAGCCGTTGCGCATTGCCATTGTTGGACGTCCGAATGCGGGTAAGTCCACGATGATCAACACAATGCTTGGCGAAGATCGTCTGCTGACAGGGCCTGAAGCCGGTATCACGCGCGATTCGATCTCGGTCGAGTGGGAATGGCGCGGACGCAATATCAAGCTTTACGATACGGCTGGTCTCCGTCGTAAATCGCGCGTGCAGGAAAAGCTTGAGAAGCTTTCGGTTGCCGATGGTCTTCGTGCGATCCGCTTTGCGGAAGTGGTGATTATCGTGCTTGATGCGACGATCCCTTTTGAAAAGCAGGATTTGCAGATCGTCGATCTGATCATCCGCGAAGGCCGTGCGCCGGTTATTGCGTTCAACAAATGGGATCTGATCGAAGATCGCCAGATGGTTCTCGAAGATCTTTACGAAAAGACGGCGCGGCTTCTGCCACAGGTGCGTGGCCTTCGTGCTGTGCCGATTTCCGGTGAGCGCGGGCAGGGGCTGGACAAGCTCATGGAGAATGTCGTCAAGACCCATGAAATCTGGAACCGTCGCATTTCGACGGGTCGTCTGAACCGTTGGCTTGAAGGCGTTATTGCGCACCAGCCACCGCCGGCAGTTTCTGGCCGTCGCCTCAAAGTCAAATACATGACGCAGATCAAGACCCGCCCACCGGGCTTCGTGGTCTCCTGTTCACGCCCTGATGCGATGCCGCAATCTTATGTGCGTTATCTCATCAATGGCCTGCGTGAGACATTTGATATGCCGGGCGTGCCGATCCGTCTGTCGCTCAAGACGTCGGACAATCCGTTTGCGGGTCGCGCAAAAAAGAAGAGATAAATGAAAGCCCGGTTGTGAAACCGGGCTTTCTTTTTGCGGGAAACGCGTCCTCAGAGCATTTAAAGTTCTAGCCGAAAACGCCGCCCTCATCAGCGTCGACAGTAATCGACAATGTGACATGGCGTGGGCGCGTGAGCGCAAAGAGCACAGATTCAACGATATCGCGGCTTGTGGCTGCCTGTCCCTTTTTTCGATGGGCGGAGGCTTCCCAGTTGTCCTCCAGGGGCGACGCGTCTTCGAGGTAGGGCGGGTGCACGATGATGGAACGCACTGGCGTTCCGGCAAGCTTTTGCCGTAGTCCGTCTGCCAGTGCAGCCTGTGCGCGCTTTGCAGCATAGAACGGCACCGAAACTGTTTGTAAGGGTGCATTTGGCAGGCCACTGATCGAACCGATGGTGACAATATCCGGGCGCGATGACGCGTTGAGAAGGGGCAGCATCCCTTGCGTGAACATAAAGGTTCCGGTTACCGCGGCATTGATGACGCCCGAAACTTCCTCAATGGAATATTCGTCCTCTCTGTCTTCCAGCCACATAGCGCCATTGTTGATAAGAATATCGATAGAGCTGTGGTCCGCCTTGATTGTTTCCATAGCGGCAGCCACGCTTGTCATGTCTGCAAGATCGACCTGCACTGTTTGCACCTTGCACCCCGTATGTGCCGCAATCTTATGGGCCGTCTCTTCAAGTGCCTTCAGGTTGCGACCGCACAGCACGAGATCACACCCGGCTTCGGCGAGGGAAAAAGCAAGAGCAGCACCCAAACCACGTGCGGCGCCTGTTAAAATGGCAGTCGTTCCGTCTAAGCGGGACATGTGTGCTCCTTCGGTTCATTCATTGTGATTGTCTCTTATTCGTCTTTGGTGACTTGAGAAACTCTTATCTGTCTGCTACTTCGCCGCCTCCTGAAAATCCCCACCATCAGAGGCAGATTATGACGACCGTTAGCCAGAGCCAGTTTGACGGCGTTACACTGGGCATCGATTTCGGTACAACGAACACTGTTCTGTCTCTGGCCTCGCCAGATGGTCGGACGGCTGTGCTGAGTGTGCCAAAGGATGGCGTCGACATGACCGGCTACCGCTCGATTCTCTGTTTCTGGCAGGATCGGGAAACTGGTGAGCGCACCTGCGAAAGCGGGGCATGGGCGATGGATGCCTTTGTGAATGCACCGCATTCAACGCGTATGCTGCAATCATTCAAGACGTTTGCGGCTCAAAAATCCTTCACCGATACGCCGGTCTTCGGCAAGCGTTTCAAGTTTGAAGATATTTTAGAAACGTTTCTTCAATCCGTTGCAGCACGCCTTGGTGATCGCCTGCCTCCAAAGGGCAATCGTGTCATTATTGGCCGTCCGGTCATTTTTGCCGGAGTATCGCCGGACGAAGACCTGGCCATGCAGCGTTATGAAAAAGCGTTCCGTGCTTTTGGCTTCACCGACATTCACTATGTTTATGAGCCTGTGGCGGCTGCTTATTTTTATGCACAGGAACTCAAAACCCAATCCACCGTTCTGGTCGCTGACTTTGGTGGTGGTACGAGCGATTTTTCCATCGTGCGTTTTGACGTGGGTGCGAATGGTTTGAGTTTCACGCCGCTGAGCCAGACAGGTCTTGGCATTGCGGGCGACACATTTGATTATCGCATCATCGACAATGCGGTGTCGCCGCTCCTTGGCAAAAATGGCGAATATAAATCTTTTGGCAAGCGCCTGCCGATACCGCGGCATTATTATGCAAATTTCGCGCGCTGGAACACATTGTTTCTGATGAATTCGCCCGCAACTATTCGCGCACTGACCGATCTTGCCAAGAATGCAGTTGATCCTGAGCCGCTTGAACATTTCATTCATCTGATCGAAAACGACTACGGTTATGAAATTTATCGGGCCGTCTCAAATCTCAAGGTTCGCCTGTCGTCGGAAAAAGTATCCGAACTGCATTTCAAGGCCGATGATTTTGAAATTCGTTCCGCTATCACGCGCGATGATTTCGATAGTTGGATTGCCAGCGATGTGGCTAATATCGAGCAATCCGTTGAGCAGGCCGTGCAAAATGCCGGGCTGACGTTTGATGGCATCGACCGTGTGTTTCTGACGGGCGGCACTTCCTTCGTGCCGGCCATTCGCACGGCCTTCGAGCGGCGCTTCCCCGATGCAATGGTTACAAGTTCGAATCAGTTTGATTCGATTGCCAATGGTCTGGCATTGATTGGCCAGAGTGACGACATTCAACGCTGGGCGGTTAAGCCGAATTAAAGCGGGTTGGTTGTGCCTGCGCATTTTAAATTCATTTTTTACGCCGAATAGATCGCGAAGGGAGAAGCTTGCGCTCATTGGTTGTTTAGAGGTTCAAAAAAGCAAATGAAAACAAGCAAGCGGCGTCTGGCGTTAATTCAAAATTAATCAATATTTTCAAAGGGTAAACGAAAATCTGTTAACCATCCATCAAGGTTAATGCTCCATTATTCGCTATAGTTAAGTAATTGTTGCGAGTGGAGTTTGCGGTGCGTTTTGGTTCCATACGAGCGCTGTTTGGCCGGTCGAAGGCCGTTGCCGAGCCGGTATGGCACTATCCGGTGACGGGCTATTGTCCGGAGGATGGTCGCTATTACGCCGTGCGTGCCAAGCCACGTCAGGTCGTGCGCAAACCACACCGTATGGTACCGCTCGTTCTGGCCGCAATCACCTATCTTTTCAATTCCAATGCAATTGCCTTTCAGGATATGGCAAGCCTCGTTCCGAGCGCTGATATTGCCGGTCATCGCTGGACGGCATTCGTCGCCAAAGCACCCGTTGGCTCGCTTCATCAGGCGGAAATGCCTTTCGTTGACGCAACGACTGTAACCGGCAGTATTTCCAGCGGTGGCATTGAAGTTCCGGGCATCGGTCGTGTTGCGCTTTCGGGTGGCCACAAAACCGCAAAGCTTGGCGTTGACGACCCGAACCCGGATGAAAACCGTATCAATCGCGCGGATAAAACGGACCGCATCGTTTCGGTCAAGCCGAAGGCACCGGCGCGTGCATTTAACGCGGGCAGCATGTTTGAAAAAATCAGCATGATCACCGCGCCGCGCGAAAAGATCGATGCGCGGATGGCTTTCTCCAAGTCCAGCATAGAAGGGAAGGAGGTTGAGATTGCGATGGCGTTCCACGCGATCAAACCGCCCAAGCCCAAAAGTGACATTCCTGTTCAATTGGCAAAGCTTATAAACAACGATCAGCCCGACGTTCTCGCGTTGGGCTACGCGCCGTCTAAGCCGGATTATGGCAAAACCTCTCCATTTGAGAGCATTTTGACGCCAGAGGCCGATGCAGGCCGGTTTGTGCCTCCAATCAGCAGTCAGGATCATGCTTGGGCCGCAACGCCTTTACCCGCTGAGTCGTTTGGAGCAAAAGAACAGAAATGTCTTGCAGAGGCCGTTTATTACGAAGCGCGCGGCGAAACGGTCAAGGGGCAGGTGGCTGTCGCGCAGGTTGTGCTTAATCGGGTGCGCAATCCCGCCTATCCAGGAACCATCTGCGGCGTTGTTTATCAAAATCGCAACTGGTTGAATGCCTGTCAGTTTTCGTTTGCCTGCGACGGCCAGAAACATCGTGTAACCGAAATGCCGCAATGGCGCATGGCGCAGCAGGTTGCCAAAACGGTGACTGCAGGCCGCATCTGGTTGCCGGATGTTGGCTCTTCCACGCATTATCATGCAACCTATGTCAGCCCTTTCTGGGCGCCAACCATGAAGAAAATGACCAAGATCGGACTTCATGTGTTTTACAGGACTTATGGCGGCGGTTGGAGCTGATACAGCCCGTCATGGAAAATCACTTTCGCACACATTTATTTGTTTCGTATGCCGGTCGAAACAGGTGCAGATTGATGAATCTCTCTGCTGACCGACGCCCAATTTGATTCCAATTTTTGGGCCGAATGGCTGTGTGATTTTTGCCTTTGGGTGGAAAATGAGTCGCACCAGTGGCTAAATTATTGTATTTCCAAGAGAAAAAACCTTTTGAAGCAACTGCTTCACTGCCTTGACTAGCGGGCGGTGTGTCAATATGTTGCGCGCAACTTGGAAATGGGCTTTCAACGCCCGCGTTTCTTGCAAAAAGGAGCTGCCAATGACGAGCGGCACTGAACCGGGAAAAGCACCCGGCGAAGGCAAGAGTGCAGGCGGGAAAACTGTTTCCGGGGGGCTGGATCAGCGTTTGAATCGCCTTGAAGCCGAATTGGCCAAAAAGGGTATGTTCAAAGCTCCGGCTTCCGAGGATGAGCGGTCGGAAACTTCCAGTTCCGTTGCGCAGGCCATGAAACTCTCCAGTGAATTTATCGCTGGTATCATAGTTGGCGCGCTGATTGGTTGGTTTGTTGATCGTTACGCAGGCACGTCGCCTTGGGGGTTGATCATCTTTCTCCTTCTAGGCTTTGGTGCAGGCACCCTCAACGTGCTCCGTTCCGCAGGTTATGTCGCCGATCAAGGCAATATTAAGTCTGACGTGGATAAGGGCAAGAAAGACTAAGTCTTAGCGGACATGACAAGAATGTTCGCGTATAGACGCTTGTGACAACGGGCCTTTGGTCCGTGACTGAAACGCCCAAGCGAACCTTTGGTTCGCCAGTGAAGTGCCTTAGGGCAGGAACGACAGACGAGGTTAAGTTGGCCAACGATCCGATTCATCAGTTCCAGGTTTCCCGATTGATTCCGATCGACGTCGGTGGATTGGACCTGTCGTTCACCAATGTTTCGGCCTTCATGGTCGCAACTGTGGTGCTCGCATCCGGTTTTCTTTATTTCACATCGTCGAGCCGTGGATTGATCCCAAGCCGCCTTCAGTCGGTTTCGGAGATGGCTTATGAATTCGTGGCGTCAAGCTTGAGAGATTCGGCCGGTTCGAAGGGTATGAAGTTCTTCCCCTTCGTTTTCTCGCTGTTCATGTTTATTCTGGTCGCAAACTTTATCGGTCTGTTTCCTTACTTCTACACGGTCACCAGCCAGATCATCGTAACATTTGCGCTATCGCTGCTCGTTATTGGAACAGTCATCATTTACGGTTTCTACAAGCACGGCATTGGCTTCCTGAAGCTTTTCGTGCCAAGCGGCGTGCCGGGCATTATCGTGCCACTGGTTGTTGCCATTGAAATCATTTCTTTCCTTTCGCGTCCAATCAGCCTCTCGGTTCGTCTTTTCGCGAACATGCTCGCAGGCCACATCACGCTCAAGGTTTTCGCAGGCTTTGTTGTCTCGCTCAGCTCGCTCGGAGCGCTGGGTGTGGGTGGCGCTATCCTGCCTCTCATCATGACGGTCGCGATCACCGCGCTTGAGTTTCTGGTTGCGTTCCTCCAGGCCTACGTCTTCACCGTTCTCACCTGCATGTACATCAACGACGCAGTACATCCGGGTCACTAAAGCATGTTGCGGAAAAGTGGTTTACCGGTTTTCCGACAACAACATGCGTAATGAAAATATTTAAAGCGCCTCGTATTGCTATAATAAAACACGAAGCGCTTTGAGGTTCTCACCGGCGGGTTTCCGCCAGAACAGAAATCCGCACTAATTTGCAATCCAGAAGGAGCTTTAACATGGAAGCGGAAGCAGCAAAGTACATCGGCGCCGGTCTCGCCTGTTTCGGTATGGCCGGTACGGCTCTCGGCCTCGGCAACATTTTCGGTAGCTATCTCTCGGGCGCTCTGCGTAACCCATCCGCTGCTGACAGCCAGTTCGGCCGTCTCGTGTTCGGTTTCGCTGTGACGGAAGCTCTGGGCATCTTCTCGCTGCTCATCGCGCTTCTGCTCCTCTTCGCTGTTTAATCAACAGTCGCAAGAAACTGGCCTGCCGCGATCTGTATCTTGAAATGCAGCGCGGCTGGCCTTTGCATATGAAGTCTGAGTGAGCATGGTTCAATTTTCCGGTTCTTTTGCCCGGAAATGAATATGCTGGATTGAAGGGGAAATCTGGATGTTCGTGTCCACGGCGTTTGCCCAAACCGCCACCGAATCGCAACCGGCACCAGCTGCTGGCGAGCACGGCGCAGCCGATGCTGTGCACACCGAAACCGGGGTCGCGCACGATGCCGGACACGGCAGCGGCGTATTCCCGCCGTTTGATTCTACCCATTACGCATCACAGCTTCTGTGGCTGGCGATCACTTTCGGCCTTTTCTATCTGTTCCTCTCGCGCGTGGTTCTTCCACGTATCGGTGGCGTGATCGAAAACCGTCGTGACCGTATTGCACAGGATCTTGAGCAGGCCGCCCGCCTCAAGCAGGATGCTGACAACGCCATTGCTGCTTACGAGCAGGAACTGGCCTCTGCCCGCGCCAAGGCTGCTTCGATTGCTGAAGCTGCCCGCGAAAAGGGCAAGGGCGAAGCGAATGCTGAACGTGCAGCTGCTGAGGCAGCTCTTGAAGGCAAGCTTGCTGAAGCGGAAGAACGTATCGCAGCAATCAAGGCGAAGGCCATGAGCGATGTCGGTACGATTGCCGAAGAAACAACGTCTGCGATTGTTGAACAGCTTTTGGGCACAAAGGCTGACAAAGCTGATGTGACCGCAGCCGTCAAAACCGCAAACGCCTGAGGAGACGAAAATGGATTCAACATTTTGGGCGCTTGTTGCGCTTATTCTCTTCATCGCACTGATTGTTTATCTGAAGGTTCCGGGTATGATCGGTCGCTCACTTGATGAGCGTGCCGAGAATATCAAGAACGAACTCGAAGAAGCCCGAACCCTGCGCGAAGAAGCCCAGCAGCTTCTTGCTGAATACCATCGCAAGCGCAAGGAAGCGGAAAAAGAAGCAGGCGACATTGTTGCCGCTGCTGAACGCGAAGCAAAGGCTCTACTCGAAGACGCCAAGCGTGCGACCGAAGAATATGTCGTTCGTCGCAACAAGCTTGCTGAGCAGAAGATTGCAACCGCTGAAACCGATGCAATCAATGCAGTCCGTGCTTCGGCTGTTGATCTGGCAATTGCAGCTGCTGGCAAGATCGTTGCCGACAAGGTTGATACCAAGGTTGCAGGCACCCTGTTCAAGGATGCAGTCGGTCAGGTTAAATCCAACCTGAACTAAGTTCATCTCTAATAGAGTTTTATAAGCCGCCTCAAAAGGGCGGCTTTTTTATTTGGGTTTTGGCCAAAATATGAAGCTATGCAACATTTAGAAGGGAGTGCTGCCTCGCGCAAAGCAACCCAAGTTTTTGGAGTTTCGCTCAGAGGTGTGACGCCGTACCCTGGGTTTGGTTGAAATTGGGAGGCTCTTGAGAGGATAAGGGGGGCTTTGATGCAGGACGATAATCGCCGTTTGGAGCGTGGCAGAGCAAAGCTCACATCATTACATGCAGACTCAAGCTGTAGCGTCGTTGAAGCTTTAGACGACATTGCGCCGGATTTTGCCCGTTATATTTATGAATTTGCTTATGGTGACATTTACAGCAGACCGGGCCTTGTGGCGCGCGACCGCCAGATTGGCACGATAGCGGCGTTAACGGCACTTGGTCATAACTCGCAGCAGTTGAAAGCACATATTCTGGCAGGCATGAACACCGGACTGACACGGGAGGAAATCGTTGAGGTTATAATCCAAATGGCTGTCTATGCTGGTTTTCCCGCAGCGATGAATGGCCTTGCTGTCGCAAAGGAAGCCTTCAGCGAGTTTGACAAGCACTCCTGCTAGTCAAACGTTGCCGTAAAAATTCAACATACAGATCCGCATTAAATAGACGAAAAGCGGCCTTTAATTGGTGCAAAAGTATAGCGGTGAACGCCTGGTACTGGGCCAATTGCTTCGATGGCTGCACGGTGTTTAGCTGTGCCGTAACCCGCGTGCACCTCAAAGCCATATGCAGGATGAACCGCTGCACTGCGGGCCATCATGCGATCACGCGTGACTTTCGCCACAATGGACGCTGCTGCAATTGACATTGAGCGCTGATCGCCTTTTACCAATGCAGATCCCGGACAAGACAAACCGGGCGGAATATCGCGACCATCAATCAATGCGTGATCCGGGCTGAGTGTCAGGCCCAGAAACGAGCGGCGCATGGCTTCAAGCGCTGCTTTTCGAATGTCACTTCCATCAATGCTGCGCGCACTCAGGCTTGCGACCGAAACGGTGAGTGCTTTGGCCAGAATGATTTCGTAAAGCGCATCGCGCTTTTTGGCATTCAGGCGTTTGGAGTCATCCAGCCCCTCAGGCAGGTTTTCCGGATCAAGAACAACTGCAGCAGCAACAACGGGGCCTGCGAGCGGCCCGCGGCCAGCTTCATCAATACCTGCAATATGACGAAGCCCGCGCGCCATAAGCCTTCTCTCTTCTGAGAAGTCAGGTGCAAGCGGGATGTCAAAGAGGAGCGGAGAATCAGAACTCAAGCGTTTCATTTGGCGGCAATGCTCGCATTGCTTCTGATTCTCCGCAAGGTCCCTGCCGAGGATAGTGGCGTAAAAGCAGGGGCCTTCCGTCCGAAAAAATCAGACGGAGATTAAATACACAACTGACAACTCTGACATGCGTGAAGCGAACAATAGGCTCGCAGCGCCTTGCTTTTGTGGATGACGGATTCCCACACGCGCTGCGGCTCAAAAAAGAGAAAGCTGTTTGCCGCCTTTTTCGACAGGCTCGAACAGATCTGTCCGCAGCGCAACGCGCTTTGAATTGTAGCCGAGCTTGCGCGCAGCAATTTCAAAACGGCGCCCAATCTGCCAGGCATAGGGGCCTGTGCCGCGCATCCGCTTGCCCCATTCCGCGTCATAGTCCTTGCCGTCACGCATCGAGCGTACCAGTGACATCACATGCCGATAGCGGTCAGGATAATTGCGCAGCAGCCAGTCCTTGAACAAAGGTGCCACTTCAAGCGGCAGACGCAGCAACACATAACCTGCTTCGCGCGCCCCTTGTGCGAAAGCAGCATCCAGAATGCGCTCGATCTCATGATCATTGATGCCGGGAATGACCGGCCCCATCATGACATTGGTTGGAATGCCGGCTTCGTTGAGCTTTCGAATGGCTTGAAGCCGCAAAGTTGGTGTTGATGCGCGCGGTTCCATCGTGCGCGCAAGGTTGGCATCCAGCGTGGTGACTGAAAGCGCGACTTTGGCCAGACCCTTTTCAGCCATACGGCTTAAAATATCGATGTCACGCACCACGAGCGCTGATTTGGTGACAATGCCGACGGGATGATTGGCAGCCTCCAGCACCTCGAGAATTTCGCGCATGATACGCCATTTCTTTTCGATGGGCTGATAAGGATCGGTGTTGGTGCCAATGGCGATTGTCTTGGGCTGGTAGCCGGGCTTCGCAAGTTCGCGTTCCAGAAGGCGGGGCGCATCCGGCTTGGCGAACAGGCGCGCCTCGAAATCAAGCCCGGCAGAAAGCCCCATATAGCTGTGCGTTGGACGGGCAAAGCAATAGATGCAGCCATGTTCGCAACCGCGATAGGGGTTGATAGAGCGGTCAAAATTGATATCGGGTGAATCATTGCGCGTGATGATGGTGCGGGGCTTTTCAATCTGCACGTCAGTCTTGAAAGCGGGCAGGTCTTCGAGCGTCTCCCATCCATCGTCAAATTCATGTCGTGTGGTCGGCTCAAAACGCCCTGTCGGATTGATGCCAGCGCCGCGTCCACGGCGCCGTGCGTGGTCAATACGTAAGCCTGCTTCGCTCACAAGCGCATTGGCGTGTTCCGCGCCTCCTGCTGCGAATGCTGCTTTGTCTGCCTGCTGGATAATTTCCATAACCGACTCTCTCGTTTCAGGCACTATTCGTAATCCAATAGTCGGAACAAATCAAGAACATTATGTCAGGCAGCTTTTCGATCACGCAGCCTTGATATAAAAGGGCGCATGTTATCCGTTTTGATTATGGCGCGAAATTCTGAGAAGCCTCTGGCTCAAACGTTGTCAGCATTGGTATCCGCCGTTGTTGAAGGGCTTTTGCGACGTGTTGTTGTTGCGGATAGCGGTTCCAGCGATGCGACACGATTGGTTGCCGAAGGGGCGGGATGTTCGCTTTACGATGCTAAGGATTTACCGAAGGCATTTGATGATCTGCGAACGCAGTGGCTTCTCGTCTTAAAGCCCGGTGCAATTCTTCAGGATGGCTGGGAAGATGCCGTGCGGCGGCATATGGAATCGGGAAAAGCGCCGGCACGCTTTTCAACACCACATGATTCGGGTTTGGTGGGCAGGTTTTTGGGTGCAAAGCCGTCGCTCGATGCAGGACTTCTGGCGCCTGTCTTGGTTATCAGGCCATTGATCCGGGATGGGGGCATCCCACCGGTTGTCATAAAACAACTCAAGCCTGTGCGGCTGTCCCACCCGATTTTGCCACCAGAAACAACAAAAGGCGGAGCCTGAAGCTTCGCCTTTTTGAATGATATCAGAGCAAGCTGATATTATTTCTGGTAGCTCGAAGGCGATGCATCGCCAAAACGATGGGCTGAGCCGTCCTGATGGGTGTTCTGACCAATCGAAGCGGTTGCCGTGCGATCAACCTGCTGTGTTGCAACGGGTGTGCGGTCATTGGCATAAAGATCGGCAGGGGTGCCAACATTTGGGTTTTCAGCGAAAGCAGCACCGGCGCTCAGAACGACGGCAACAGCAGCAAGAGCAAACTTTTTCATTTTTCTATTCCTTCTATATCGCCCTTTGGATGGCATCAGTGCTTCCGGGGGCACCGGGGTGGCGCTAACGCCATCCACCGGGGAGATAACTGGGGTGCTGTTCGGATCATTCCGCCCAGCGGGATTGTTTACAAACTGAGCTTAGTTCTGAAAGCTCGAAGGCGATGCGTCACCGAAGCGATGAGCTGAGCCGTCCTGAACGGAGACCTGACCGATGGAAGCGGTTGCCGTACGATCAACCTGCTGGGCTGCAACGGGCGTGCGGTCATTGGCATAAAGATCGGCAGGGGTGCCAACATTTGGGTTTTCAGCGAAAGCAGCACCGGCGCTCAGAACAACGGCAACAGTAGCAAGAACAAATTTTTTCATTTTCTATCTCCTTGGTTTTTGTGAAGCGACGCTGTGTTCGTCGTTTCGATGAGCAAGAGATAGGCCTTTCGATTGGCTGCGCCTAGCCACCGTTTGGTTCACAGATTGTATTCGTAAAGGTGAACAATAAGGCGGATTTTAGCGGCATGCCTTCTCTGCGGTGAATTTTGTTCAAGTATATGTGAACAATAAAAGGCGAAGACCGGGCCTTACCAAGGCGTCTACCGAGAGCGTTGGATAATGCTTGAAAACAAACACAGAGCATTTCCAATGATTCAATCAAAACAGGAAGTGCTTTAGTCAGCGGAAGCCGTTGTTTTCGTTGAAATAACGAACCAGTCCGGTTTCTTCGAGCGGATGGCGCTTGCCGCCATATGTGTGCGCGCCATGTCGTTGAATATGGCAAAGCACGTCGCTCCTGAACCTGACATTTGCGCAAAGAGCGCGCCGTGCTCGCGCAGGCAATCAAGCTTGTCGTTGATTTGTGGCGCAAGCTTGAGGGCGGCTGGCAGCAGGTCGTTGCGTGTTGACCCAAGGTAACCACACATCGCTTCAACGCTGCCTTCAGGTGGCGAGGCGAGCGCCGGATGGTCGCGCTTTGTCAGTGCCTGGAATACAGCGGGTGTGGCAACAGCCGTGCCATCATTGATAAGCAAGAGGGGAAGCGACGGTATGCCTGTTACAGGGGAAAGCCGCTCACCAATGCCACGTGCGATCAACGGCGTACCAAAGGCCGCGCCATGCAGACACATAGGAAGGTCTGCGCCAAGCTTTAGGCCAAGCGCTGCAAGCGTGTCAGAATCCAGCTTCAGCTGCCATAGTTCATTGAGCGCAAGAAGTGTTGCCGCAGCATCGCTTGATCCCCCACCAATACCGGAAGCAACGGGCAGGTTCTTTTCAAGGTGGATGGCAACAGGGGGCAAATCACGCGCAGCATATTCTCGCAAAGCATCGCGGGCTTTTAAAACGAGATTGCCACCATCAAGCGGAACCCCTTTGGCGAAACGACCACTGATAGTGAACTGATCCTGCGGGGTGGGCGTCACTTCAATGACATCGCCATAATCGGCAAAAACCACAAGCATATCAAGCAGATGATAACCATCATCCCTGCGCCCGGTTACATGGAGCGCGAGATTGGTCTTGGCCGGAGCAGTGTGTCGAACCGTTTGTGCGGCCTGTGCTGTATTGTGCATTTTCTAGGTAAATCAGGATCAGTCTTTTTTGACGTAATATTCGCCGGTCTTGGGATCCTGAACCAAAGTGCCATTGGCACGGTTCTGGGCTTCCTTCTCTGCCCGACGCACACGCTGGGTCACGCGAACCGCTTCGCGCTTGAACGACCGGTAACCGTACCAGGCGGCGGCGAGGATCAGCAGCAGAAAAATAAGCTGGGGCATGGCCTCTAGTCCTTTTAGCATCGTGCCTTCACAGAATGAGAGCGCCCTTTGTGCGTCCAAAAGGACGCTTGACGCTCTAGGCTTACACATGTCCTGCAATTGCCATTTCAGGACATGTGTGGATAAATCTTAGCAGCAGTGTAACACTGATCTTGGTCTTTATGCACCATAACATGGTAAAACCATGGAATTCAAAGCCCGTATCGCGCCCAGAGTGCTTTTTCTTCTGCAACCGATAGCATACCATCGCCAAGATGGGCTGCGATAGCGGAGGGGTCGATACCAAGGCCGAGGCCCATTTCGACACCCGGCACCTTTCGGCCCAGAAATCCGCGCTTGGGTTCGATCAGCTTGAGTTTCACCTTATTGCCATAGGTTTTGCGCAAAAAGCTGCGCATATCTCCAAGACCGTCGATCAGGCCAATTTCTTTGCCCTTGATGCCAGTCCAGAACATGCCGGTGAAAAGGTCGGGATCGTTTGCAAGCTTGCTGCCACGACGCTCTTTCACCATGTCGATAAAGGTTTCATGAATTTCAAGCTGAAGCTTTTTCAGCCGGTCAATATCGGCCTTTTTCTCTGGCTGGAATGGGTCGAGTACGGCCTTGTTTTGTCCGGCTGTATAAACGCGACGTTCGACGCCGATCTTTTTAAGCAGTTCCGGAAAACCAAACGATGCCGATACGACACCAATCGAGCCGACGATGGAAGAGGGGTCAGCAATGATCTCATCGCCCGCCAGTGCAATCATGTAACCACCGGACGCAGCGGCGTCTTCCACGAAGACGAAAACACGCTTTTGATGTTCGTCCGCCAGATCGCGGATACGGCGATAAATCAGGCGCGATTGAACCGGTGAGCCGCCGGGCGAGTTGATCGAAATTGCAACGGCTGGCGCTTCCTTTTCGCCAAAGGCTTTTTCAAGCACGCCTGCTGCCGTTTCCAGCGAAAGCGAAGGACGCAACGGTGAGCCGCCGCTCATGATCGCACCGTGAAGGCGTACAACCGGGATTTCAATTTCTTTTTTGCGAAAACGACGCGGAATGAAGCGGGACAAGAGGCCGGACAAATCAAACTCCAGTTGAAAAAATTGTTACCCCAGATGTAGAAATCATTCCTGAAAATACAAAGAAAAATGCCCGGAATTTTGTTCCGGGCATTAAAAAATCGTCAGTTTTGTGGTTTTGCCAGCATTCTGAGTAGGAAGTAACCACAGATTGCAGAGAGCGCAGAGCCTGTAAGGACGCCGATTTTCGTCTCTGCCTGCAAGAATTCCGACGGGAAGGACAGCAGACCGATGAAGATGCTCATGGTAAAGCCGATACCGCACAGAATGGCAACGCCGTAAAGCTGGCCCCAGCTCGCGCCCATGGGCTTCTGCGCAAGCCCGGTTTTTATCGCAAGCCATGCTGCACCAAAAACACCAATCTGCTTGCCGACAAACAGCCCCAGCATGATGCCAAGTGGCAATGTGTCGAAGATGATTGAGGGTGTCATTCCGGTAAATGAGATGCCGGCATTTGCAAAGCCGAAAATGGGAACAATGATAAAGGCAACTGGTTTGGCCAGTGCGTGTTCGAGCTGGTGAAGAGGCGAACTCATATCATCCGGCTTTGCCTTGCCCGGCTTAAGCGGAATCATGAGCGCAGCGACAACACCTGCAACCGTGGCGTGAACGCCGGAATTGAGCACAAAGAACCACAGCACTGCGGCACCGATGAGGTAGGGCAGCAATTTGGCTACGCCAAAACGGTTCATGGCAAACATCACCGCCGCAGTTGCAAAGGCTGCGCCGAGATAAGGCATTGAAATTTCCGCTGTATAAAAGACCGCGATGATGATGACAGCTGCAAGATCGTCGAGGATTGCAAGCGTTGCAAGAAAAACCTTGAGACTTGTTGGTACCCGTGGTCCAAGCAGTGATAATACGCCAAGAGCAAAAGCAATGTCAGTGGCGGAAGGCACAGCCCAGCCGTGTACTTTTTCTGCATCGCCATAGTTAAAGGCAACAAAGATCAGCGCTGGTACGATAACGCCGCCTGCGGCTGCGATCCCGGGAAGGATGCGATTGGGCCAACTTGCAAGCTGACCATCAAGGAACTCGCGCTTGATCTCAAGGCCGACCAGCAAAAAGAAGATCGCCATCAATGCGTCATTGATCCAATGTGCAAGGCTGAGCGGCCCGATATAGAAATGCAGCGCATCAAAATAAGCGCTTGAAAAGGGTGTGTTGGCGACGATCAGCGCAAGCGCTGCGGCTGCCATGAGCACAATGCCACCGGAAGATTCGCTGTCCAGAAAGCGGCGCATGATGGAGATGGGGCGGACAGGCTTCGGATTTGATGTCATTCTTCTTCTTTTCAGGTTGCTTCCGGAGTGTTGACTTCATACAGAACGAGATTGCGGTCCGTTATTTCCAGTTCGGGCCAATAGGAACGCCACTGATTTATATGGTCTGATGCGAAGTGTTTTTCCAGTGAATTGCGATCCTGCCATAGCTCTTTTACATGGATAATTCCCGGCTTGAGTACATCTTGAGAATAACAATAATCAATGCAGCCGGTCTCAGCGCGGCTTGCTTCAATCATTCGTTTCATGATGGGGCGAGCATCGTCTAATTTTTCCGCAGGCAGTCTCACAGTTCCCACGACCAGAATCATGACTTCATTTTCCCAGAATATATTGTTTGCAGATTCGACCGTGTGATGTGCAGCCATTTCTTAAAGCAGTGAAGTCTGGCCATTATTAATGGCTGTGGCACGTGGCGTGAAATCATTGCCTGCATCGCCATGCAAAACAAGGGCAGGCATGAGCGACAATCCTGCGCGGCTTCCACGAATGCCCGTAATGATGATGCGAATAGCTGAGTTTTGCGGTCGAGGCTGTATCGGAATGATTTTCAAGCCGCCAAAACGGCCTTCGAGTGCTTCAAGTATCGGCGCAATCGAGCCGGGGCGCGCAATGACGGAAACGCCACCGCCTGGCTTGACGATGCCGGAGGCCGTGCGCATCCATTGGTCAAACATGCCTTCCGGCATGACATGCGCTTCTGCTTTCACCGGGTCAGGTGTTGAGCGATCACGTGCCTCGTTGAATGGGGGATTCATGATCGCAAAATCGAAGCTGTCGTTGGATAGCCCCGCGGCGGCACGCGCCTTACCAGCCAGCGAGACATCGGCTTCAAGGATGTCGACGCGATCAGTCAGGGCTGCATTGAGTGGGTGGGCAAGTGTCTTGCGTGCGAAGCCGAGCATGAAGCCGGAGCGCTCAATAAGCGTGACCTGTGCATTTTTGCAGCGGGCCGCAACGGCAAGCCCTGCCGCACCCGCACCGCTTCCAAGGTCAGCAAGGCGACCGGCAAATCCATCTGGTACGCTGCTTGCCAGGATCATTGCATCGACGCCGGATCGATGCCCCTTCATTGCAGGCTGCACGAGATGAAAGGCCCCCCGATGGAATGTGTCGAGTGTCTCTTCCATGCTATCGTGCTGATGCTCGGATATGTTACTTGTCATGATCTCTTAATTCATGCTCCAGACCGGCATCGATAAGATAGCGCCGAGCTTCGTCCAATCTGTCTTCCTCGACCAGAAAGCGCCTTGGTATAACGCCAAGAGAGCCTTCAAGGATACTCATATTGGTATCGGCGATGAAGTAGATGATGCCTGCTTCTTTCATCAGAGCTTCCGCTACTGACAGCAGAACGGAATCATTTGTGCGCATAAGTTCGATCATTTCGACAATGTGTATTCAATAGACCGCATTGACAACAGCTTCCTTCAATGGTGAACAGGCTCTGAGTAAAAAAGCTTAAGCGTTGCTGGGCTGATAGGTGCCTTGAGCAATCCGGTTCGCTTTCATAATGTGACCGGGCAGCTAGGAGTGATGACATTGGGTGTGGTTTTGAATCTTGGCGCGAAGAAAAAACAGGGCGGATCAGTGCAGCCACTGGTCGATTTGACGAAGGCCGATATGGGCCGGGTCAATGAGCTGATCCTGTCGCGTGCAGGCTCCGATGTTGAAATGATCCCTGAGGTTGCCAATCATCTGATCTCATCGGGAGGCAAGCGCCTGCGTCCGATGATGACACTCGCGAGCGCCCGTATGTGCGGCTATGAAGGTGATGGTCATGTGCGCCTCGCAACGGCTGTTGAGTTCATGCATACAGCAACGCTTTTGCATGATGATGTGGTTGATGAAAGTGATCTGCGTCGCGGCAAAAGCACTGCGCGTATGATCTGGGGCAATCAGGCAAGCGTTCTGGTTGGCGACTTCCTGCTTGGTCAGGCATTCAAGATGATGGTCGATGTGGGCTCGCTTGATGCGCTTGATGTTCTTGCAACCTCTGCATCGGTGATCGCTGAAGGCGAAGTGATGCAGTTGGCTGCCGCCAAGAATATGGAAACCACCGAAGATGAATACTTGGCGGTCATCAAGGCCAAGACGGCGGCGCTGTTTTCGGCTGCCGCTGAAGTCGGCCCGATTATCGCGGATGCGCCGCGCTCTGAGCGAGTTGCCCTGCGTGATTATGGTCTGAATCTCGGCCTGGCTTTTCAGCTTGTTGACGATGCGCTTGATTATGGTGGCTCGGCTGCTGATCTTGGCAAGAACACCGGCGATGATTTCCGCGAAGGCAAGATTACCCTGCCGGTTATCCTGAGTTATCGTCGCGGTACCGACGAAGAACGTGCTTTCTGGAAGCAGGCGATTGAAGAAGGTGCAAGTGACGATGCTTCACTTGAAAAGGCGATTGGCATCATGACAAAGCATGGCGCGATTGCCGATACCGTTCAGCGAGCACGTCACTTCGGTGAGATTGCGCGCGATGCTCTGGCACCGTTGAAAGCCACAGCTGAGAAGGATGCACTGATCGAAGTCATCGATTTTTGCATTAGCCGGGTAAACTGAGGCTATTGTTCAATTGAAAGAAAGGCATCCATCACGGATGCCTTTTGAGCATGTCACCTGAAAGTGGAAGCCGGTTTCAGGGCGATGACATGCTGATAAGAATGAAAGAAAAGCATCCATCACGGATGCTTTTCTTGCCCTGACATCCCAAAAAGGCCATGCTTGGGGTGCCTCTGAATAGGGGGAACTGATACGGATTTGAAAAGAGGACTGGGCTTTATGCGGCAGGGAACAAAACGTCATTCGTTTTATGGGTTGCTTTTGCTGGCTTTGGCTGGCGCAGCCTTGCCTGTAAACACGGCGATGGCAAAAGCCAATCCAGATCCTGTTTCGCAAGTCCGTGCCGGTTCTTTTGCGGGCGCTTTTCTGGCGGCCCGCACGGCCGAGGCCGATAACAATATTGGCGCTGCGGTGGATTTCTACCGTCAGGCCATGGCTTTTGATCCCGGCAATGACATTATCAAGCAGAATCTGCTTCTGGCACTTCTGACGGAGGGCCGCTTCAAGGAAGCGCTGCCGATTGCGGAAGAACTAAAAGATCAGCCGGAGATTGAGCGCTTTTCGCGTGTTGCATTGGCAATCGATGCGATTTCCAAAAAGCAATATCGCAAGACCGGCCCGCTGCTGATGCTATCCGTTCAGTCTGATATGGATGTGCTCGCCACCAGTCTCATGAGCGCTTGGGTCAAAGTCGGGCAGGGCAATCCGAAACGTGCACTGGCCGATGTCAACAAGATTGAAGGCCCGGAATGGTATAACCTTTTCCGCATTTATAATGCTGCTTTGATTGCGGATATTGCCGGTCAGAAGCAGGATGCACGCAATTACTACCAGCAGGCAATTGACGATCGCCCCGGTGGCGCTGCGGCTCCTGATACGTATGAGCGGGTTGTGATGGCCTATGCTTCCTTCAAGCTTCGTCAGGGCGACAAGGAAGGCGCGATCAAGCTTCTCAAAGACGCAGAAGAATTGCTCAACGGCCGCATGACCATCACTGAAATGCGCGAAAAACTTGAGGCGGGACAGAAATATCCTCGCCTGATCGACACGCCGCAGCAGGGCGTTGGCGAAGTGCTTTATACGCTCGGAACCGCGATCAATCGCGGTGGCGCGGAAGCTTTTGCCAAGCTTTATTTACAAATGTCGCTGCCGCTGCGCCCTGATAATGATGCAACACTTTATCAGCTGGGTGATATTTCGGCGAAATTGCGCCAGCCCGAACAGGCTGTTGAATACTATGCTCGTGTGCCTGAAAAATCGCCATACCGGCGCGACGCCGAAATGCAGCGCGCGCTTAATCTTGCCGAAAACGACAAGACAGGCGAAGCGATCGCGCAGTTGAAAACCTTGCTTGAACGCGACAAGACGGATCTGCGCACCTATCTGGCATTGGGTGCCGTCTACGCACAGGACAAAAATTTTGCCGATGCTGCAAAAATCTATGATGCAGCGGTGAAGCAGATTGAAAAGCCAGAGCGTAAGGACTGGCCGGTTTTCTATCAACGCGGTATTGCGCATGAACGGTTGAAGGAATGGGATCAGGCAGAGCCGAATTTCAAAAAGGCGCTGGAGCTTTATCCCGATCAGCCGCAGGTGCTGAATTATCTTGGCTATTCATGGGTTGATCGCGGTGAAAACCTCGATGAAGCGTTGGAGATGATCAAGAAAGCAGTCGAACTGCGTCCGCAGGATGGCTATATCGTTGATTCGCTTGGCTGGGCTTATTACAAGCTCGGTCGTTACCCGGAAGCCGTGGTTGAGCTTGAAAAAGCCGTAAAACTGCGCCCGGAAGATCCAACCATCAATGATCACCTTGGTGATGCTTACTGGCGGGCGGGTCGCCAACTCGAGGCTACGTTCCAGTGGAATCACGCAATCGCTGGCAAGCCTGAGCCGGAAGAACTGGCC
This sequence comes from Ochrobactrum sp. S1502_03, assembly GCF_044435015.1. Taxonomy (NCBI): domain Bacteria; kingdom Pseudomonadati; phylum Pseudomonadota; class Alphaproteobacteria; order Hyphomicrobiales; family Brucellaceae; genus Ochrobactrum; species Ochrobactrum sp. S1502_03. Next base: position 188,936 of record NZ_JAYEXN010000003.1, on the reverse strand, counting down.
AAGATCGAAGAAAAGCTGAAAAAGGGTCTGGCACCCGATCCAACACCTTCTGAGGCACGGGTTCAGGAGAAGAGCCTTGCCCCGGCAAAAGCCCCTGAAAGCAAAACCGAATAGTTTTATAGCCCGGAAGTCGCACCGATTTCCGGGCCTTGTATTTGTCGATCTGGGGCTTGGTGTATTCAGCGATCAAATGTCATGCTTGACCGTGGCAGGCGGACAAATTAGACCGGGCCAATCATTTCAATAACAAGGCCTGACCCCGTGTCCAGTACGTTGCCAGCACATATGCACCCCACCCGTTCCTTTCAGGGCTTGATCCTGACGCTCCATAACTATTGGGCGGAACATGGTTGCGCTATTTTGCAGCCTTACGACATGGAAGTGGGGGCGGGGACTTTCCACCCGGCAACGACATTGCGTTCACTTGGACCAAAGCCTTGGAAAGCCGCTTATGTGCAGCCATCGCGCCGCCCGAAGGATGGTCGCTATGGTGAAAACCCAAACCGCTTGCAGCATTATTACCAATATCAGGTGATCATCAAGCCATCGCCGCCGAACCTTCAGGATCTTTATCTCGGTTCGCTGCGTGCTATCGGTCTTGATCCGACGCTGCACGATGTGCGCTTTGTGGAAGACGACTGGGAAAGCCCGACGCTCGGCGCTTGGGGTCTTGGCTGGGAATGCTGGTGTGACGGCATGGAAGTGTCGCAGTTTACTTACTTCCAGCAGGTTTGCGGCATTGAATGCTCGCCGGTTGCAGGTGAACTGACCTATGGTCTTGAACGCCTCGCCATGTATGTGCAGGGCGTGGACAATGTCTATGACTTGAACTTCAATGGTCTCGAAGGCGAAGAAAAAGTTACCTATGGTGATGTTTTCCTACAGGCCGAGCAGGAATATTCCCGCTACAATTTCGAAATGGCGAATACAGAAATCCTGCATCAGCATTTCATTGATGCAGAGCGCGAGTGTGCAGCCATTCTAAAAGCGGGCAGCACGGGCGAAGGCTCACTGCATAAATGCGTGTTCCCGGCCTATGATCAGTGCATCAAGGCATCGCATGTCTTCAACCTGATGGATGCGCGCGGCGTGATCTCGGTTACCGAGCGTCAGAGCTATATTCTGCGCGTGCGCAATCTCGCGCGTCAGTGCGGCGAAGCGTTTCTGCTCACCGACGCCGGCGGCTTCAACCTTAAGAACGAGGCTGTGTGATGCCTGATTTACTGCTCGAACTCTTTTCCGAGGAAATCCCGGCTCGCATGCAGCGCAAGGCTGCGGGTGATTTCAAGAAGATGATCACCGATGGTCTGGTGGAAGCTGGTCTGACCTATGAGGCAACCACTGCCTACTGGACGCCGCGCCGCCTGACGCTTGATATTCGCGGCCTGACAGTGCGCTCAAAAGACGTGCATGAAGACGTGAAAGGTCCATCCGTTACGGCTCCTGAGCAGGCCATCCAGGGCTTTCTGCGCAAGGCTGGATTGACCGATGTATCGCAGGCGCATGTGCATTCCGACCCGAAAAAGGGTGATTTCTATGTTGCTCATCTGACCAAGCCGGGCCGCGCTGCGGAAGAAATCATCGCGGAACTCGTACCGCAGACGATCCGCAATTTCCCCTGGCCAAAGTCGATGCGCTGGGGTGCGGCCTCGTCAAAACCGGGTGCGTTGCGCTGGGTGCGTCCGCTGCAATCAATCCTTTGCACGTTTGGGCCTGAAACCGAAGAAACGGTTGTGGTCGATTTTGATGTTGATGGCATCAAGTCGGGCAATGTCACCTATGGTCATCGTTTCCTAAGCGATGGTCAGCCGATCAAAGTGCGCCGCTTTGAGGATTACGTCGATAAGCTCGAAAAGGCTTTTGTGGTGCTTGACGCGGAGCGCCGCAAGGAAATCATCTCGCAGGACGCGCATAATCTCGCCTTCGCCTCCGGGCTGGAACTGGTCGAAGATGCAGGCCTGCTTGAAGAAGTCTCGGGCCTTGTCGAATGGCCTGTTGTGCTGATGGGCGAGTTTGAGGAAGAATTCCTCGCAATTCCGCCGGAAGTCATTCAGCTGACCATCCGCGTGAACCAGAAATGCTTCGTCACCCGCAAACAGGGTGAGACGGAGGCGCTGTCGAACAAGTTCATTCTGGTGTCCAACATCGCAGCACGCGATGGCGGCACGGAAATCGCTTATGGTAACGGCAAGGTCGTGCGCGCACGTCTTTCTGACGCGCTCTACTTCTGGCACACCGATCAGCATGATCTGCCGGACCTCGACAAGCTTTCAGCGTCGGGCGAGAAATTCGGCCTTGATCTCACAAAGCCGCTTGATCAGCGCATGGCGCGTCTGGATGCGCTGAATGTGACCTTCCACGCCAAGCTTGGCACGCAGGGCGCACGCGTTGAACGCATCCGCGAACTGGCAGCTGAGATTGCACCACTCGTCGGTGCTGACCCGAAGCTTGCCACACGCGCGGCAGTTCTCGCAAAGGCGGATCTCACCACGGAAGTTGTCGGCGAATTCCCCGAACTTCAGGGTGCAATGGGCCGCAAATATGCGCTTCTTCAAGGCGAAGATGAATCTGTCGCAGCCGCTTTGGAAGAACATTACAAGCCGCAAGGCCCGTCTGACTTCGTGCCGAAAAACCCGGTTTCAGTGGCTGTTGCTCTTGCTGACAAGCTCGACACGCTGGTCGGTTTCTGGGCGATTGACGAAAAGCCAACCGGCTCGAAAGATCCGTTCGCTCTTCGTCGTGCAGCGCTTGGCGTGATCCGTCTTGTGTTGTCACAAGATTGGAAGTTCCCGCTCATGCCACTTCTGCGTTCGGCCTATGCCTCGCTCAAGGAAAGTCAGGTTCAGCGTCAATTGCGCGAGTTTGAAGCAAAGCTGGCTGCTGAAAAGTCTGGCGATGTGGATGGCGAACAGGATGTCGATAACGCACTGCGCAACTTCGAAACAATGAAGCGTGCGGAAATCGAAGCCAACGCGGAACCACTGCTTGCTGATCTTCTGTCCTTCCTGCATGACCGCTTCAAGGTTCACCTGAAAGAAGACGGTGCACGTCATGACGCGATTGACGCAGTTCTGACTTCTGATGCCGATAATCTTCTGCTGGTTGCCCGTCGCCTTGAAGCGCTGATCGTCTTCATCAATGAAGAAGACGGCAAGAACCTGCTGGCTGGCACCAAACGCGCTGCCAATATTCTGGCTGCGGAAGAGAAGAAGGGCACCAAGGTTGCCGCAACTGTCGATGCGGCTCTGCTGAAACTCGACGAGGAAAAGGCGCTTTATGCGGCGGTAAACCTCGCAGCTCAGGAAGCCGAAGAAGCCATTGCCCGCGAAGATTTCGGTGGTGCGATGCTGGCACTCGCCAAGCTGCGCGGTCCGGTGGATACATTCTTCGAGAAGGTTCTGGTCAATGACGAGGACGAAAACGTCCGCGCCAATCGTCTTGCACTGCTTGAACAAATCCGCGCAGCCACCAGCAAGGTGGCCGATTTCTCGAAAATCGCCGGATAAAATAAAAGAGCCGCCTCAAAGGCGGCTTTTTTTAATAACTCATTCCGATCTTGCATTAACTGCCTTTGAGATACACTTGCTCAAAAGCAAGGCTTTGTGTAGCTAAAGCGGCAGGAGAATGACCTTGGCCGATATTCTGGACTTCGATGACAATGCTGTTTCGCGTGCGGTAGAAGTGCTCGCCCGCGGTGGCCTTGTCGCGATTCCGACAGAGACAGTCTATGGCCTTGCTGCGGATGCAGCGCATGGCGAAGGCGTGGCCGGTATTTTTGCCGCCAAGGGTCGCCCGCAGTTCAACCCGCTCATCGCGCATGTTGACAGCATCGCTATGGCCGAGCGCTATGTGACCTTTGATGCTGTCTCGCGCAAACTCGCGGAGACTTTTTGGCCGGGGCCGTTGACTCTCGTTCTGCCGCTTAAAGCCAAACAGGATACGCGGCGCCCCATTCATCCGCTGGTGACAGCGGGACTTGAGACACTTGCTATCCGTATGCCAACCGGAAAAGTACGTGATGTTATAAAGAATCTCGACAGTCCGGTTGCAGCACCGAGCGCCAATACTTCCGGCCGCATCAGCCCGACTTCGGCCAAAGCCGTGGCGGACGATCTGGGTGGCAAGATCGATATGATCCTTGATGCCGGTCCGTGTGGCGTAGGTGTTGAATCGACCATCATCAAGGTTGAAGGCGAGCGCGTGCGCCTGCTGCGTCCGGGTGGTCTGGCTGCTGAGGAGATTGAAGCCGTTCTTGGTGTAAAACTCGAACGCGCCGAACACAAAGCTGCCATTCAGGCACCGGGCATGATGGAATCGCATTATGCGCCCAATGCTGCCATGCGGCTCAATACAGCGAGTGTTGAGGAGGGCGAGGCGTTGCTGGCATTCGGGCCTGAGCGCGTGGTCAATGCCGAAAAGGCGGTTGCTCTGCTCAATCTCAGCTCGACAGGTGATCTGCGCGAAGCGGCCAGCAATCTGTTTGATTTCATGCGCAAGCTTGATTTAAGCGGCGCACGTGTAATCGCAGTTGAACCCATTCCGTTCGATGGTCTCGGTGAGGCCATTAATGATCGTCTTAAACGCGCGGCGGCCCCGCGCTAGTTCCCCAAACATCTAAGAGAAGCACATGCTCGACACCGCCCTGATCGAACGATTTGCAGCCATTGTTGGCGAAAAGAACGCGCTGACCGCACCCGAAGACATTGCGCCATTTATGATTGAGCAGCGCGATCTTTATCAGGGCCGTTCGCTGCTGGTGCTGCGCCCGGCTTCAACGCAGGAAGTTTCTGACATTCTGAAACTCGCCAATGAAACAAAAACGCCAGTTGTGCCGCAGGGCGGTAATACCGGCCTTGTTGGCGGTCAGACGCCGGATCAGAGCAACACTGCAATCGTTCTGTCGCTTGGCCGTATGAACAAGGTGCGCTCGGTTGATCCGGTTGGCAATCTGGTGACGGTGGAAGCCGGTGTGATCCTGAAAAACCTCCAGGATGAAGCGCAGAAAGTGGGTCGTCTGTTCCCGCTTTCGCTGGGTGCCGAAGGCTCATGCCAGATTGGTGGCAATCTTGGTTCTAACGCTGGCGGCACGGCAGTTCTCGCCTATGGCAATATGCGTGAACTTTGCCTCGGTCTTGAAGTGGTTTTGCCAAGCGGTGAGATTCTCAACGACCTTCGCTATGTGAAGAAAGACAATACCGGCTACGATCTGAAGGACCTCTTCATTGGTTCGGAAGGTACACTCGGTGTTATCACTGCTGCCGTTTTGAAGATTTACCCGCAGCCAAAGGGCAAGGGCGTCGCTTATGCCGGTCTTCGCAGCCCGGAAGATGTGCTGCGCCTGTTCCAGCTTGCGACCGAACATGCCGGCCCGTCGCTCACCGGCTTTGAACTGATGCCGCGTGTCGGCGTTGAATTTACCATCGCCCATGTGGATGGTGTGCGCGATCCGCTTGAAAGCCCGCATGACTGGTATGCGCTGGTCGATATTTCATCGAGCCGTTCAGAAGACGATGCGCGTACGACGCTTGAAACAATCCTGACGGAAGCGTTTGAGAACGACATCATTCAGGATGCCGCCATTGCCGAGAGCGTTGCGCAGGCACAAATGTTCTGGAAAATGCGCGAAGAAATGTCCTGGGCGCAGAAGCCGGAAGGTGGCTCAATCAAGCACGACATTTCGGTTCCTGTCGCGAAAATCCCGGAATTCATTCATGAGGCCAATGCAGCAACGCTCGAAATGATTCCCGGCTCGCGCATCGTTTGCTTTGGACACATCGGCGACGGCAATCTGCACTATAATGTGTCGCAGCCTGTTGGTGCAGACAAGCAGGCTTTCCTTGATCGCTGGCACGACCTTAATCACCGCATTCATATAATTGTTGCTTCTTATACGGGATCGATCTCGGCGGAGCATGGTATCGGCGTGTTGAAGCGCGAAGAACTTGCCTTCTTCAAGCAGGACGTAGCGCTTGAACTGATGCGCCATATTAAGAAATCATTTGACCCGAATGGCATCATGAATCCGGGTAAAGTGCTGTAATTTCAGCAAATATGACGAAATCGAGGCGGGCAGGAAACTGTCCGCCTTTTCATTTATGTAAACGAAAATTAGCAAGCATTACCGAGTTCTTACACCTGGTTGTAAAGCAGTAACCAAATGAAAAAGCAGGGAAAAGTTAACCTAACGCGTTAAGCGCCCCGGTAATATTCATCGCCTATTCTCCAAATCAACAAGAGCGAACATCGCTCATAAAGAGAAGCCGGAATAACTGGCTCTCAAAAAAACAGAGAGATAAGGCAGAGGCGTCGAAAATGATGAGCAGCGGACTTAAGAAGCCGGAATGGGCAGGTCAGGAACTTCGGTTGGATCCGTTTCACTTGCCACAGGTCGTGACTTACCCGGCAGAAGATTGTGACGCAGATGTAACCTTCACCATCAGCGAGCGGGGCGCGGTTGTCCGCCAGATTTTGCCATCAAGCGGTTTGCCAATGTCGCTTGCACTTCCGATTAACGCTTTCGTCGGCGTGACGGCACGTGCGGTTGAAGATGAGTTCGGCGAAATCACCGTCACGCTGGAACTGATGCATGAAGATCCGCAGCTCTCCGTGCCGCTGCTGGTTGCGCACGATCTGACCGATGTTGCAGCTGATTGGCGCGCATGGGCCGCAACCTTCAATCTGCCAATGATGCTGGTTGAAGAGGATGGCGTTGCACGTCCGCTTTATGAAAGCACTGGCCCTGTTCGCACGTCTGAGCCACAGGCACGCCGTCAGGGGCAGGAGCCACGCCGCCGTCGTCCGCGTTTTCTGGCACGTCGCAAGACAGGTTCGCTGGGTGTTCGCATGGTGATTGAAGGCCGTGAGATTATCGCTCGAAATTAAGAAAATATCACATTCGCGTGTGAACACGGTCTTGTCGAATTTCTATACTATCTAAAGAATAACGCTTCACTCGGCGGCCGTCTGGAAAGATGAAGGACCTTTTCAGACATTTAAAGCTCCGAAGCTGAGGCAACCAACTTGGCTGACCTCCAACAAAGCCACCCGGATGGTAACTCCATCCGGGTTTTTTTATCGCATTATTTTTTTCGGCTTAGGAAAGCCATCACGGCTTCGCGTGCTTCGTTCGAAGTCAGTCGCTCGGCAAAATGCTTTGCTTCCCGCGCGATCCTCTCTGAAACGGGTTCAGCGGGAAGCCGCATTAGCCTGCGGGCGATCTGCATTGCCTGCGGAGGCTTGGCAGCAATTTCGTCTGCCGCTTTCAGAGCTTCGGTTTCCAGCTCGCTGCTTTCGACAATCTTATAAACGATGCCGGCTTCAAGAGCGGCCTGCGCATCAAAGCCGTGGCCTAATGCCAGAAGAGCGAATGCTTTCTGATGCCCCATAAGCGGCGGTGCCAGCAGGCTGGATGCTGCCTCCGGCACAAGCCCCAGATCAACGAAAGGCGTGCGGAACAATGCGTGGCTGGTTGCAAATGTCAGATCGCAATGAAGGTGGATTGTCGTGCCAATACCAATGGCGAGGCCATCGACGCCGGAGACAATCGGCTTCTTTGCGCTTGAGAGCGCGCCAAGGAAATCGAGAATTTCTTGGCCAAGACTGCCACCCGATGCAGCTGCCATGAAATCCTGCATGTCATTGCCTGACGAGAATGCGCCCGGCACACCGAGAAACACGTGAACGCGCACGCTTTCATCGGCATCGCCGTCAATCAGTGCTTTGGCCATGGTGGCATACATGGCGCGCGTAATGGCGTTTTTCTTATCGGCCCTGTTAAGCCGGATAATCTGCACTGCGCCTTTGCGCTCGATCAGAATATGCTCACTCATGATCAGTGCTCCAGCGCAGATTTCGCCGCAGTAAGGCTGCTTGAACCCGTTATCACGGTGTCTTTCAGAGATGATACTTCCGCCAGCATGTTTTCAGCAAAGAAGCGGCAAAGAACGGCATGGCTGCTTTCATCGCTGGTAAGGGCCGCACGTGCCAGATAAGCGCCGCCAGCGGTCAGTGATAAAAGACGCTGATAAGGTGTAGCGCCAGCAAGTGCCTCTTCAGTGCGGCCCTCGCTTGCAGCCTTTTGCAGCCAATCGGTTGCTTCGCGCGCTTGCGCGATGGCAGCAGAAAGGCGCGAACCTGTTTCGCCCAGCTCTCGACGGTTCGAGACTTTCGCCTTCTCGGCATCGTCCTGCAACTCGGCAAAGAATCCTTTGATATGTTCACCGTTGCCCAGTGGCAGCTTGCGCAGCACGAGATCAATGGCTTGAATGCCGTTGGTGCCTTCATAGATCGGCGTAATGCGTGCATCGCGCAGCAATTGCGCGGCACCTGTTTCCTCAATAAAGCCCATGCCGCCATGGATCTGAATACCAAGTGATGCGACATCCACGCCTGCATCGGTGGCAAAGCTTTTGGCCATCGGTGTGAGAAGTCCAGCGCGATCCGACCAGAATTGCGCTTCTTCCCCTTCCGTTGCATGGCTCATATCAATAGCATGGGCACACGAATAGGTAATTGCGCGTGCAACCTGTGTCAGTGCTTTCATGGTGAGCAGCATACGCTGCACGTCAGGATGCTCGATGATCGGGCTCATACCAGACTTCGGATCGGCACCAAGGGCGCGCCCCTGTTTGCGGTCTTTGGCATAATGAAGGGCTTGCTGATAGGCCGCTTCTGCAACGCCCACGCCCTGAATTCCAACCAGCAAACGGGCATTGTTCATCATGGTGAACATACAGGCGAGGCCGCGATTTTCTTCGCCGATCAGATAACCGACAGCACCCGTTTCCTCGCCTTTCACAAATCCATCGCCATAGATCATGGTACAGGTGGGGGAAGCGTGAATGCCCATCTTGTGTTCAAGGCCCGAGCAGAAAAGATCATTGCGGCGGCCCAGCGAGCCATCCGCATTGACGAGAAATTTCGGCACAAGAAATAATGAAATCCCCTTGGTTCCGGCGGGAGCATCGGGCAGGCGCGCCAGCACGAGATGCACGATATTATCCGTCAGGTCATGTTCGCCATAGGTGATGAAGATCTTCTGTCCAAAGATGCGGTATGAGCCATCGTCACGGCGTTCAGCACGTGCGCGCAATGCCCCGAGGTCGGAGCCTGCTTGCGGCTCGGTCAGATTCATCGTGCCCATCCATTCGCCGGTGATGAGCTTTTCAAGATAAATGTCTTTCAGCTCTTTCGAGGCGTGCTTTTCTAGCGCTTCAACCGCACCCATGGTGAGCGTGGGCGCGATGGCAAAAGCCAGCGAGCCGGAATTCCACATTTCGCTGACTGCCACCGACATCATGGTCGGCAAGCCCTGACCACCATATTCAGGCGTGCCGGTGAGCGAGTTCCAGCCGCCTGCAATCCAATCGGCATAAAGCTCTTTCCAGCCCGGCGCGGTGGTAACAACGCCATCCTTAACGCGCGCACCGTGCTTGTCGCCTGTGATGCGGAGTGGCTCAACGCGTTCAGCAGCAAACTTTCCTGCCTCTTCGAGAATAGCTTCGGCCAAATCGGCGGAAAACTCTGGAAAATGATTACCTTCTAACGCTTTTTCCAGTCCTGCGACCTTCATCAGCATATGGAAAATTTCAGAAACAGGCGCGCGATACATCTTTCCTCCTAAATCGCATCCCGAAAGTGTGAACCGGTTTTCGGACAAGATGCGCGTCAAAAATAAACAATCAGAGCATGATCGAACGCGTTCCTGCTCTGAACCTTTTCCTCAAAAGGCTCCGAATTACCCGTTCAATTGGTGCAATCCGTTCAGCCCGTCGGCTGTCAATGACTAAGAGCTACCGGCTTATTACGTAAACGTCAATATTTACACAACGAAGTTTTTGGCTGTTTGGTCCTGGCTTTACGTTTTACCAGGCTGCGCGCTGAGCCACCGCAAGCACGTCGCCATATGATTGAAGTTTGGACCAGTTTTTCGATAACGCCGCATCTTCTTCTGCGCTCGTTCCAGATAGTGCTTAAACTGTCCGATTGCATTTTCACCGCGCATCAAGGCTGGAATTGATCGCGATCGAAATTGTTCACCAAAATTGTCGCGACTGAACGGTTGAAACAAAAAAAGGCCGGGAATTACCCGACCTTCGAAGTGCCTCAACAATCAGTGCCAGTACATCCGTGGTCAAAGATTGGAGACAAATTTTAAAGCGCTACCACGCAAACAGAGTTTCGAAAAACTCCGTTCGAATGATTATTAGAGCGCCTGCAGGTTTTCTGCTGCATTCTTGCCCGAACGACGGTCTGCGACCACGTCGAAGCTGACCTTCTGGCCTTCGTTCAGTGAATGCATGCCCGAACGCTCAACAGCCGAAATGTGTACAAACACATCAACGCCGCCGTCATCAGGCTGAATGAAGCCGAAGCCCTTAGTTGAATTGAAGAATTTTACTGTTCCGTTTGCCATATTGAATTCCTTTCAAATCGCACGGTTGAAGTATGATGAGCATAAGCCCATCGCCGAATTTCACGAGTTTGAAAGAAGTACCGGGGGGCGAAATCGCGCCGCAACATTCGAAAACAAAATCGATGTCACATATATATGCGGCATTAAAAGCTTTTACAAGGTGCTTTTCTCAATTTAATAAAAATACTATCGGAACTATAAATTGTTGCGATCAGAATATTGTTGAACAAAATATTGCCGGTTTATTGTTTGATGTCTTATTTATGAAAGACTAAAGCGATGATGCAGGGCGATAATCAAAACAATCTTGAATCTAACAAACGTTTCTCCGGCTTTATCCAGAATATGGGAATGTTCGCCGATGCTGATATAAGTCGCTTCTCCCACATTTTCAAACAGCAATCTGGAAGTTGCGACTGATCGGGCTCGCTAAAGCATTTCCTGTTTTCATTGAAACATGGGAAATGCTCTATCTGTTTGTTTTCACGCATGATCGCGCGCTAATCCGCTTCGCACTTATGCTAAAAATGCGCTGGTTATCGACCTGCAACGGCGCTTATATCTTATGAAAGCAGACATATAGCCTGAATTACTTGCCTGAGCGCTCCCGTTCCACAGCCCGCCAGCCGATGTCGGAGCGGTAAAATCCTTGCGGCCAGTCGATCTGTTTTACAGCGTCATAAGCTTTACTTTGCGCCTCCGCAACGGTTTCAGCAATTGCCGTAATGTTGAGTACACGGCCGCCATTGGCGATAATCTGGCCGTCTTTTTCTGCCGTACCAGCGTGGAAAACCTTGAGGCCTTCAACATCGGTGAGTGTTTCAAGACCACGGATTAGGCTGCCTTTTTGCGGCGAGGCTGGATAGCCTTCCGCGGCCAGAACGATGGTCAGCGCCGGATCATTTTTCCAGTCGAGCGTGACTTCATCGAGCTTGCCATCGACGGCTGCATTGATGATGTCCAGAAGATCGCTTTCAAGGCGCATCATCAGCACCTGACATTCAGGGTCGCCGAAACGGGTATTGTATTCGATAAGCTTTGGGCCATCCTTACCAATCATCAGCCCCGCAAAAAGGATGCCCGAGAACGGCGCACCAATTTCAGCCATGCCGCGCATCGTGGGTTCAATCAATTCCCGCATGGTGCGTTCGACAATTTCCGGCGTCATAACCGGGGCAGGTGCATAAGCCCCCATGCCGCCGGTATTGACGCCCGTATCACCATCGCCGACGCGCTTGTGATCCTGCGCGGAACCAAGCGGCAATGCAGTTTTACCGTCGCAAATGCAGAAGAAACTTGCTTCTTCTCCATCGAGGAATTCTTCGACCACCACTTCGGCACCTGCCGCGCCAAATGCACCCTCAAAGCACATATCGACCGCATCCAGCGCCTCATCAAGCGTCATGGCGACAATGACGCCTTTTCCGGCGGCAAGTCCATCGGCCTTGACCACGATAGGGGCGCCCATTTCACGGATATAGGCTTTGGCTTTCGGCGCATTGTTGAAGCGGCCATAAGCGCCGGTCGGAATATCAAAGCGCGCGCAGAGATCCTTGGTAAAGCCTTTGGAACCTTCAAGCTGCGCTGCATCTTTTGACGGACCAAAGACGCGGATATTTTCAGTGCGAAGATCGTCGGCAAGACCTGCAACAAGCGGTGCTTCCGGGCCAACGACAACCAGATCAATGGCCTTATCCTTGGCAAAAGCAATGACTGCCTTGTGATCAGTCACGTCGAGTGTCACGCATTCTGCAAATTCGGCGATGCCGGGATTGCCGGGCGCACAATAGAGCTTTGTCAGCTTTTTGGAAGCCGCCAGTTTCCATGCCAATGCGTGCTCGCGGCCACCGGAACCGATCAACAGAACTTTCATGCCTTGCTCCCTGCGCGTGAGATAAGTAAGTGTTTATTGATACGGGTCTGTATTGCCCATCGCGCGCGCGGGCAAGGGCAGTGCCGCAATTTTTGAGTAAAAAGCGGACAGAGCCGTGGCAGTTTCTAGAAAGCAGGCAATCATGCAGCAGTCAAAACCCACCAGCGGACCGAGTTCGGATGTCCAGTCGCGTGAAAACCGCGGGCGTGTCAAAGATGCGCCATCGGGCCATTGGGTTTATCGCGTGCTTCCGTCTTCGCTTTGGCCTTATGCGCAGCTTGCACGCTGGGACCGCCCGATTGGCTGGCAGCTTCTGCGTTGGCCATGTTGGTGGTCGGCGGCGTTGGTTGCCGGAGCGGCGGCAAAAGCCGGCGACGATGCTTGGATGATAGTGCCTTCTATATGGCATCTTTTTCTGTTCTTGGTCGGATCTGTCGCCATGCGTGGTGCTGGCTGTACTTACAATGATCTTGCTGATCAGGACATTGACGACAAGGTGGATCGCACCCGCTCGCGTCCTCTGCCGTCAGGTCAGGTAACACGCAGGCAGGCCAAGTTATTTATGGTGATTCAGGCTCTGGTCGGGCTTGTGGTCGTGCTGCAGTTCAATTTGTTTACGATTTTACTCGGCTTTTCTTCGCTTCTGATTGTTGCAGCTTATCCGTTCATGAAACGCTTTACAAACTGGCCGCAGCTGGTGCTGGGGCTGGCATTTTCGTGGGGCGCTCTGATGGGGTGGGCTGCGGTACAAGGCTCGCTCGCACTGCCGCCAGTGCTGCTTTACATTGGCGCAATCCTGTGGACGATCGGTTACGACACGATCTATGCGCATCAGGATAAGGAAGACGATGCACTGGTGGGCGTTGGCTCTACTGCGCGCCTGTTTGGCAAACATACAAAGACGGCACTTATGGTGCTCTATGGTGGCGCAATCGGTTTTTTTGCAGCAGCTTTTGCGGTCGCTCAGGTTCCGATGCCGGCACTCGCGGGTCTGCTTGCCGCGGGCGCGCATTTATATCGGCAGATCATAGTGCTCGATATCGACAACCCAGATCAGTGCAAAAAGCTGTTTCTCTCAAACAACACAGTTGGCTGGTTGATTTTCCTCGGCCTTGTGCTTGGGAGCCTGTGGGTGGCGGTGAAGCCGCTGGTTTAAAACGAAAAAGGCCACCGCTTCGGTGGCCTTTTTCGTGAGATATTTACGGATAAAGCCTGTCTTTGTTCCAGTCATCCCCCGGTGCAGATCGTGTAAACAAAACGCGGTCATGCAGGCGGAATGGCCGGTCATGCCAGAATTCGATGGACTGCGGACGAATACGAAAGCCGGACCAATGTTTCGGACGCGGGATCTCGCCAATGGCAAAACGCGCTGTGTATTCGGCAACTGCCTTTTCGAGCGCGAAGCGGCTTTCGAGCGGACGCGACTGCTTTGATGCCCATGCGCCGATACGGCTGCCACGCGGCCGTGATGCATAATAGGCATCGGCTTCCGCGTCACTGACCTTTTCAACGGGGCCGCGCACCCGCACCTGACGGCGCAACGACTTCCAGTGAAAGCACATCGCGGCTTTTTCAGCAGAGAGAATTTCCTGCCCCTTGGCGCTTTCGTAATTGGTGTAGAAGACAAACCCTTGCTCATCGAAATCCTTGAGCAGAACCATGCGCACATTTGGCAGGCCGTCCGGGTCTACGGTGGCGAGTGCAACGGCGTTGGGGTCGTTCAGTTCGGTTTTGGTGGCGTCATTGAGCCACGCGCCAAAAAGCCGGAACGGTTCGGAGCTGAGGGTGAAATCGTCGCTTGTGTCTGTCATTTTCCGGCCATTTCAGGTGTTTTTAAAATCTCGGAAGCGAACTTCTTCCATAATGCGCATTTTGTCCATGGCTTTGAACCGTTAAAGATATTCTTGGTAAGATTTTGGGCGTTGTCCTTCTATATCGATTTGTTTACCTTGATCGCAAACCGCTTGTTAACTCAACATCCCCCATATTCATCACATCTTTAGGATGTATTTAAGGGAAGACCTTTGGCCGCTCGATCCGTCCGCCGAAAACTACGTGACGATTCTGCTTTTTCTGGCATGGGAATCATTCGCCATGCGGCTCTCGCTATGGTTGTTTTGTCTTTGGCAGGCTGTGCAATGGGTGGCTTCAGCATCGAAAAAGCCGTTCCCGATTCTTCAACGATCACGGGGTCTATAAAAACACCGCACAAAGATGAAACGGATACTGGCAAACTCTCCGACCAGTCGACAATCAAGGGGATTGTTTCGGCCCTTAATTTTTCACAATGGGGCAAAAAGCCTGTGCCTTGGGTAAATCACGATACCGGCAGTCAGGGCATGATTACGACGGTTGGCGAAACCAAGGTGAATGACACGTTGTGTCGTCAATTTGAAACCTCTCGCGAGGCTTTCGATGGAGTCTCTATTTATCGCGGAGAGACCTGTATGGAGCGCGGGGGCCAGTGGACCCTGACATCTTTTGCACCATTATAAGCTTTTTGAGAATCGGTACGCTATAGCTCTGGAACTTTTCCGACTTCGTGCGCATATTAAGTGCAACGAGTCTAACGGCTGAATATTCAGTCACTTTTCCTGAATGAGGATTATATATGCGCGATCCCTATAGCGTGTTGGGCGTCGCCAAAACGGCGAAGCCCGAAGAAATAAAATCGGCCTTCCGCAAGCTGGCCAAGAAATACCATCCTGATCAGAATCAGGATGACCCGAAGGCGCAGGAGCGCTTTGCGGAAATTAATCAGGCTTATGAAATTGTCGGCGACAAGGACAAGCGCGGCCAGTTTGACCGTGGCGAAATTGATGCGGAAGGCAAGCAGGCCTTTCAGGGCTTTAGCGGTCAGGGCGGATTTGGTGCGGGCGGCGATCCGTTCGCCGGTTTCCGCCAGCGCGGTGGTGCTGGCAATTTTGATTTCCGTGGTGCCGGCGGTGGAGCGCAGGGTGGCTTCGGCGGTGCAGAAGATATCTTGAACGATCTGTTCGGCGGTGGTTTTGGTGCCGGTCGCGGTGGTGCGCGCCAGCGCGGGCCAGTTAAGGGCAGTGATCTTTCGGCATCCATCCAGATTTCGCTGTCGCAGGCTGTGGGTGCGGAAAAGGTCGAGGCTGTCTTCCCCAATGGCAAACACCTCAAGATCAAGCTGCCGCAATATGTCGAAGACGGACAGACTATCCGGCTCAAAGGGCAAGGCGAGCCCATTATGGGTGGCACCCCCGGCGACGCTCTGGTGACGATTCACTTCAAGCCCAGTTCGCGCTTCAGGCTTGAAGGCCGTGATGTGCATGTAGACCTGCCGGTGGATCTTGCGGATGCCGCCCTTGGTGGCAAGGCGGAAGTGGAAACGCTAAGCGGTCGTATTGCCGTTAAAGTGCCTGCATGGTCGAGTTCCGATAAGGTTCTGCGTCTCAAAGGCAAAGGCCTGCCGTTAAAAGCTGGCGGTCATGGCGATCTTTACGTTCACGTCCGCATCATGCTGCCGGAAGGCGGCGATGCTGCGCTGGAAGAGTTTCTCAAGAAACGTAAGGGCGACTAAAGAACTGTGCCCTCGCTCAACTGTAACCGGATCGCTGCACTGGGCGGCGATCCGTCGCTTGCATTTTATAATACCCGGCTTTTTATGCGCAATTGCTTGAAGCCTGTGCAATGCTGTGCGATAGGGCATCTAGTTGATTATATTCTATGAGGACCCTTAATGACCGCAAAGTCAGGTTTGTTGCAGGGCAAGCGCGGATTGATTCTGGGCGTAGCCAACAACCGTTCCATCGCCTGGGGGATTGCCAAGGCTGCTCGTGAAGCTGGTGCTGAACTCGCATTCACCTATCAGGGTGATGCGCTGAAGAAGCGCGTCGAGCCGCTGGCCGAAGAACTGGACGCTTTTATTGCGGGTCATTGCGATGTCGCTGACGGTGCAAGCATTGATGCTGTTTTTGAAGCGCTGGAACAGAAGTGGGGCAAGATCGATTTCGTTGTTCACGCGATTGGTTTTTCCGATAAGGATGAACTGACTGGTCGTTACGTCGACACGTCAGAGGCCAATTTCCAGAACACCATGTTGATTTCGGTTTATTCGCTGACTGCGATTTCGCGGCGTGCGGAAAAGCTGATGGCCGATGGCGGTTCGATTTTGACACTGACCTATTATGGCGCAGAAAAAGTTATGCCGAACTACAACGTCATGGGCGTTGCAAAGGCAGCTCTTGAAGCAAGTGTCAAATATCTGGCTGTTGATCTTGGACCGCAGAACATTCGCGTCAACGCGATTTCGGCAGGCCCGATCAAGACGCTGGCTGCATCCGGCATTGGTGACTTCCGCTACATTCTCAAGTGGAATGAATATAACGCGCCGCTGCGCCGCACGGTTACGATTGATGAAGTGGGCGATGTTGGCCTCTACTTCCTCTCCGATCTGTCACGTTCGGTTACGGGTGAAGTTCATCACGCCGACAGCGGCTATCATGTGATTGGCATGAAGGCGGTCGATGCGCCGGACATCTCGGTCGTCAAGGACTGAGGCTGAAAATACAAAATCCCGAAAAGTCGACCGACTTTTCGGGATTTTCTTTGTCTTGCCGGTCGCGGTAAGGTTATGCAGAATAAGCTTATGGGTAATTGAGGTAAGGCTTTGGCTCGGGAGATCATCTACTTTTCGCGGCACGGTGAAACCGACTGGAATGTCTCGCAGCGCATTCAGGGGCAGCTTGATATCGACATCAATGCCCATGGTCGCTCGCAGGCCGATCGGAACGGCGATATGCTGAAATCACTGATCGGTGATGGCGCTGGTTATGATTTCGTTGCAAGCCCATTGCGCCGAACCCGCGAGACCATGGAGCGCATTCGTTCGCGCATGGACCTCGACCCTTATGATTTCCGGACCGATCCGCAGCTTATGGAAGTCAATTTCGGAGACTGGCAGGGCTTCATGATAGAAGACATTGCCAAAGAGCGCGAAGATCTCGTGCAGGCACGCGCGCGCGACAAGTGGAATTTTATCCCGCCCGGTGAAGCCGCTGAAAGCTATATGCGGCTGTCGCAGCGCATTGGTCGCTGGGTTGAAGCGGTTGAATGGCCAACCGTCTGCGTGACGCATGGCGGTTGCATGCGCACACTGTTTTATCTTTATGGCGATATGGATGGTCACGCCGCTGCCAATCTCTCAATTCCGCAGGACAAAATCCTGAAGTTTGAAAGTGGTAAGCTGGCGTGGATATAAAGACTGGCCTTTTCAGGCCAGTCCGGTACGTGATTCGCTGGATTTTTCTTTTCGCTGAATACCCGCCTGTGCCAATGTGCGGTCAAGCAATTGTTCGTAGATCGGTTTCCCGCCAATCCACTGCGCGATCAGATTGGCCGTAAGACAGGTCGCAATCAACGGCATGGTCATGCCATAAGCGCCGGTCAGTTCAAGGGTCAGTGCAACGCCGACGACAGGCGCGCGCACCGATGCAGTGAACAGACCGCCCATGGCGGCGATGGCAAAGGCCAGCGGCACTGTGCCGCCCTGCGGAATTACAAGATCGATCACACCGGCGAATGCCAGCCCGACACAGGTGGCAAGGGTGAGCATAGGCGCAAAAATTCCGCCCGGCACACCGCTTGAATAGCTGCCAACCATGGTAAAATAGCGAATAAACGCCAATGCCAGCAAAAGCATCAGCCCGGTCTTCTGATGCGCAAGCTCCATGATGATGTGTTCACCGCCTGTTACCGAATAGGGCAGGAGAACAAACAATGCCCCCACACTCAGCCCGATGAGCGCCGGATAAAGATAGGGTACGCGTTTGTGCATTGCGGCTGCAAACTCCACAGCCCACATGATGCCGCCATTCAGCGCCACGCCGACAACGGCCAAGATGCAGCCAAGCGCGACGAAAGCCGGCAGCAACTCCAGCGATGCCTGAACATCCGGCATTGACATGTCTGGTGCCGTGCCGCCGATGATCTGTGTCATGACGGTTGCAAGCAAAGCGGCTGCGATGATGCCCATATAGGTGCGGAATGTGTAGGGAAACTGCTTGTGTGTTTCCTCGACAATGAAAAGGATAGCGGCCAGCGGCGCATTGAAAGCGCAGGCAAGACCGGCTGCGGCACCGGCCGCCAGAATGCCACGTTTTTCTGTCTCGCTGACTTTGAAAAAGTCGGTAATCGCCGCACCAAGCGACGCACCGATATGGATGGTTGGTCCTTCGCGACCAAGCACCAGCCCCGATGAAATCGAGGTAACACCCATCAGAAATTTGACCGGCAAAACGCGCCGCCAGCGCACGTCACGCAGCCCCTCCATCGCGCCTTCTATTTCCTGCACGCCGCTGCCACCTGCTTCAGGTGCGAAACGCCGTGTTATGAAGGCAGCAAAAACCGTGCAGCACATCGTTATCAATGCGGCAATGATCACGAGTGGAGCGCCACTGAAATATACACTGACTTTCTGTGGCCATGTCATCAATGTGTCGATGATCAGATGAAAGTAAGATCCGACCGTGCCAGTGAGTATGCCGGTGATGGCAGCAAAGAAAACATATCGCGCTTGCGCGGATCGATTGCCTGGCCTGTCGAGTGACTTTATCGGATCATCCATCAAAAACCGCTCCGTAACGCAATATTCGGGCCGATCAGAATGATTTTTCCCACGCTGCCCCTGTTTGTCGAAACAACCAGACTCGCCTTTGAATGTCTAGCTTGCGGCGACAAGCCTTGCGAACAATTTGCCATTTGGCATGAGTATGTTATATTTTTGCCATAAGGAGATTGCGCGATGGAGCTTCATCCAATCAGCATAACGCCTGCGAGTGGGTTTACGGCGACAATAACCGACGAAGAAGCGAGCGCATTGGCCCGCACAACGGTCAATTTGTTCAAGGCTTGGAAGCTCTCGGATAGCGAAGCCTGCACGCTTTTGGGCGATATGTCGCCGCGCACTTGGGCACGCTGGAAAGAAGGCAGCATAGGTCGCATCGACCGGGATTTGCGGATGCGTATGGCGCATTTGATGGGTATTCATAAGGGCTTGCGCTATCTGTTCCGCGATACTGCGCGCGGTTATGCATGGATCAGAAAATCCAACGCCGCTTTCGGTGGTTTATCGGCGCTTGACTTGATGCTGCGCGGTGAAATTTCTGATTTGGCAACCCTTCGCGAGTGGCTGAATGCGGAGCGTGGCGCATGGTAAGCGGACTGGCTCGGAGACGCCATGTTCACTGGCCGCAAACTTTTCGCATCATCCGCTCCATTCATCCGCCCATTGATTTGTTTGAAGATATCGCTGACCCCCGTGACTGGGAGGCACTTGCCTCCGTTGAGGCAAAAACCAATCCGCGTATTCGTTTTGAGATTGGCGATCTCGGTAAAGTTCCGGCTGACCGGCGCGTTTCGGGTCAGGGTGCAACCTATGTGATGGCACCCTTTGTGCATTGCTCGACAGACCGTCCGGGGCGTTTTAGTGATGGCAGCTACGGAATTTATTATGCTGCTGATCGTGAAGAGGTGGCGGTCGCTGAGACCATTCATCATCATGAAAAATTCATGCGCGCCACCAATGAAGAACCCGGATGGACATCGGATTTTCGGGTGCTGATTGGCAGTGTCGAGCGGGAACTGGACGATGTGAGCAACGTGCCGGGCGTGCTCGATCCTGTTGATTATACGGCTTCACATGTCGAGGGGAGGGAACTGCGCGCACTTGGAAGTCATGGGCTTTTATGGCCAAGCGTGCGGATGCGTGGTGGCCAATGTATCGGCATTTTCTGGCCGAATGTTATAACAATTCCGGTTCAGGGGCGGCATTACAGCTATCACTGGGATGGAACCCGTGTCGATTTTGTTCGCCAATACGACACGGGAAAAGTGCTTGCCGTAAACTGACGTTTACGGGGCTTCCTGAATATCTGTGATGAAGCGCGTATCGTCCGCTTCATCGTAGAGGATGATAACCTTCATGCCTTTGGAAATAACGGAATAATCGAACTCGCCGGGCAATTTATAGATTTTGCCGTCATCGAGCGTGATTGTTTCCTGATCCTTGTTGATGCCGGTGATCTTGCCCTCAACGTCATCCGCCATGGCGACGGTTGAAAAGACCGAGGCAATGATGAAGATCAGTCCCACTAGGTAATGCATGGGTGTCATCCTCCTTAACTGTGTGCCTGCCAGCCGGTGACTGATTCGACACGATTTGCGTTTGCGCGATGGGGAGTTCGCAATGTGTTTCCTGAGGGCAATTTAGCCCATGGAATGTGTCAAAAAGAATGCCTTATAGAGATGATCCGAAGGAAATTTTGCGATCTCGACAGAGGTATTGCGAGCTATAATTTGACGGTGACGGAAAAGGCCAATAAAACCGCCCCATATCTTGCCGGAAAAGGCGCTCCGTAGTCAGGCTCAGCTCATGTCTCATAACAGTTTCGGTCATCTGTTTCGCGTAACAACCTGGGGCGAGAGCCATGGTATCGCACTGGGTTGCGTGGTGGATGGTTGCCCTCCCGGCATTACCTTTACCGAAGCCGAAATTCAGTCCTATCTCGACAAGCGCAAGCCCGGACAGTCAAAATATACGACCCAGCGCCGCGAGCCCGATCAGGTGCGCGTGCTGTCGGGCGTGCTTTTGGGCGATGACGGCGTCACCATGACCACGACCGGTACGCCGATTTCGATGATGATCGAAAACACCGATCAGCGTTCCAAGGATTATGGCGATATTGCTAAACAGTATCGTCCGGGCCACGCCGACTATGCCTATGACGTGAAATATGGCATTCGCGATTATCGCGGTGGTGGCCGTTCTTCGGCACGAGAAACCGCAGCCCGCGTTGCAGCCGGTGCCATTGCGCGCAAAGTCGTTCCGGGCTTGCAGGTGCGTGGTGCTCTGGTCTCGATGGGTGTCCATGACATTGACCGCTCCCGCTGGGACTGGAACGAAGTCGATAACAACCCATTCTTCACGCCTGATGCGGGCTCGGTTGACGTATTCGCAGACTATCTGGATGGCATCCGTAAGAACGGCTCTTCGATCGGCGCGATCATCGAAATCGTCGCAGAAGGCGTTCCAGCGGGTATCGGCGCGCCGATTTACGGCAAACTCGATCAGGATATTGCGAGCTATCTCATGTCGATCAATGCCGTGAAGGGCGTTGAAATTGGCAATGGTTTTGAGGCGGCACGTCTCACCGGCGAAGACAATGCCGACGAAATGCGTATTGGCAATGATGGGCAGCCGGTTTTCCTGTCCAACCATGCCGGTGGTGTACTGGGTGGCATCGCAACGGGTGCGCCTGTCGTTTCGCGCTTCGCAGTCAAACCAACATCGTCGATTCTCACACCGCGCAAGTCCATTGATGCTGAGGGCAAGGAAGTGGACGTTATGACCAAGGGCCGTCATGATCCGTGCGTGGGTATTCGTGCTGTGCCGATTGGCGAAGCGATGGTCGCCTGTGCGATTGCCGATCATTATCTGCGCCATCGTGGACAGACAGGACGCGTATAACATATTGAAAGTTCAGTTTCAGAAACTGAGGGCCGGTTTTCGACTGAAGCTGTGGTACAACCATTGAGGCTGAAATGAGCTATAATCAGAAACAGGTCGTTGATGCGCTGCGCGCTTTCGAGCGTGGTGAAATCGTTGTGGTCATGGATGATGACGGACGTGAGAACGAGGGCGATCTGATCGTCGCTGCCGTTCACTGTACGCCGGAAAAAATGGCGTTCATCGTGCGCTATACGTCGGGGATCGTCTGCACGCCCATGACGCGCGATGAAGCAAAGCGCCTCAATCTGGCGCCAATGGTTGCAGAAAACGAATCCGCCCACACGACCGCTTTCACAGTCACAGTCGATTATCGTCACGGCACCACCACCGGCATTTCTGCCGAAGATCGCACGCTCACTGTGCGCAATCTGGCAAATCCGAATGCCGGTGCTTCCGACTTCGTGCGTCCTGGCCATATTTTCCCGCTGATTGCGCGCGAGGGCGGTGTGTTGATGCGCTCCGGTCATACCGAAGCAGCTGTTGATCTCTGCAAGCTTGCAAACCTGCCGCCAATTGGCGTGATCTGCGAGCTGATCAATGATAATGGCACGGTCATGCGCGGCCCTGACGTGAAGGCTTTTGCCGAACAGCATAATCTGCATCGCGTGACGGTTGCGGACCTTATCGCCTATCGCCAGCGCAAAGAAACGTTGGTGAAGCGTATCGGCGATGCAGCGATCAAAACCTGTGCTGGTCCGGCGCATGCTTATACTTATGAGCTGCCATGGGAGCCGATGCAGCATGTCGCGGTTGTGTTTGGTGATATTCGTGATGGCGAAGAGGTGCCGGTGCGTCTGCACCGCGAAGACGTGCTCAATGACGTGTTTGGCAGCAGCGGTAACAATCTTGATGAGATCATGAAGCGCATGGGCAAGGAAGGCCGCGGCGTTCTGGTCTACCTGCGCGAAGGTTCGGTCGGTGTGCGTGCCGATCACCGCGATGCGCGTGCGCGCGAAGCTTTGCTTGGCGAACACGAGGCGCATGCCGAAGCGGTAGCGCGCGAAGAAGAGTGGCGTCAGATTGGTCTCGGCGCGCAGATTCTCAAGGATCTCGGCATTACATCAATTGTGCTGCTGGCATCGCGTGAGCGTCACTATGTCGGTCTCGAAGGTTTTGGTATCAACATCGCACGAACAGAGATTATCTGACACAGATATGTCGATGAAAGATGCTACAGGGGCGCTATGACAACTCGGCTTTACTGGCATCCGATCTATCTTGAGCATCTTGTGCCGCCCGGACATCCCGAGCGGCCAGACCGTATTCGTGCACTGATGAGCGAGCTGGAGGGCGAAGAATTTTATCGCCTTGATCGTGTGGAAGCGCCAAAAGCACATGAAGATGCCATTCTGCTCGCGCATCCCGAAAGCTATCTGCAAGCCATAAAGTCGCAAATTCCTGAGCCGCTCATTGATGGTGAAGCGGCGGCGCCGATCCATCGTATTGAAGGCGATACCTATGCAAGTCCTCAAAGCTGGGATGCCGCTTTAACTGCAATTGGTGCGGCCACCGCTGCTGTCGATGACGTATTCTTAGGCGACGCCGATAACGTGTTTGTCGCCTCGCGCCCGCCGGGCCATCATGCGGAAACAGCCACCGCGATGGGCTTTTGCCTGTTCAACAATGTGGCAATTGCGGCGCGTCATGCACAGCGTAGACATGGCGCGGAACGGATCGCGATTGTTGACTGGGACGTACATCACGGCAACGGCACGCAGGACATTTTCAAAGACGATCCAAGCGTTTTGTTCTGCTCCACGCATCAATTTCCGCTTTTTCCTGGCACAGGCCGGAAAGATGAAGTGGGTGTGGGCAACATCGTGAATGCGCCACTTTCGCCCAATACCGGCAGTCGCGAGTTTCGCGAGGCATTTAATAGTCGTGTATTGCCTGCTTTGGACAACTTCCGGCCAGATTTGATCCTTATTTCAGCTGGCTTCGACGCGCATTTCCGCGATCCCCTTGCCGAGATCAATCTTGATGAGGCGGATTTCGATTGGGCGACGGGCAAGCTCATGGAACGTGCAGAAAAGTTCTGCAATCACCGACTGGTGAGTGTGCTTGAAGGTGGATATGATCTTGAGGGCTTGTCGCAGTCCGCGTCTTCTCATATTACGCGGCTGTTGAAAGGATAAACCATGGTAATCGAACCGTCCAACACCGACATTGCAGTTATGAGCTTTGAGGATGCCTTGAAGCAGCTAGAGAAGATCGTCGATGCTCTGGAGCGGGGCGATGTGCCGCTGGAAGAGTCTATCCGCATCTACGAGCGCGGTGAGGCGCTGAAAAAGCATTGCGACACGCTGCTCAAATCTGCGGAAGACAAGGTTGAGAAAATTCGCATTGGTCGCGATGGCCAGCCGGCAGGCACCGAGCCGCTCGACGCGGAATAAGATCAACTGCACTTTATCAAAAAAATAGCGGCTCGTTTGAGCCGCTATCTGTTTGTGTCACTACGATCTGACTGGAGGTCTCACGATTGCAGTGACCCCTGTTTTCAAGCCAGTAGGCTTAGAACGAACGCTGGAAGCGAACCATACCCTGAACGGCATCTTTGCCCTTCAGAACGGAGTGATTGTCGTTCCACTTGGTGTACGAGATTTCAGGCGTTACAGTGAAGCCCGGCACGAGCGTGTAGGCGACATTCATAGTACCCGCAAAACGACCAGCTTCTTCGTAAGCCGCCTGAATGTTGAAGGCTGCTTTCTTGTTGATCTTGTACTTTGCGCCACCCCAGACAGCCCAATCGCCGCCCCAAGTGCCGTAGAAGCTGTCGATCTGACGAACGCCTGCAATATAGTGGTCGTCGTTCGACTTGTAAGCGCCCTGTGTCCAGATAGAGAACTGGTCGGTGACGTTGACGTCGAGGCGAACCTTGCCCATCCACTTTTCATTGAGCGCGTCGTAAGCTGCAACACCAGCGATTGAACCCCAATCCTGAGCGAGCTTCAGACCACCAACCACATGTGGCGTGTAGTCGTCGATGGTGACGGAACCATTGGAATCGCCATTGCCGCCCTGTTCAAGCGCAACGATGGCCGAAAAGCCGTTGCCGCCCTTGAAAGTGTAACTGATTGCGTTGGTGCGCGTGCCGCCTGCCAGAATAACGTCGTCGTTGATGACATCGCCAAGATAGCCGGTGAAGGTTACGAATGCCGATTCATCCAGACCCACACGGAGGCCGCCGAGCTGGATGTAGCCGTAACGCAGAGTGCCGGTTGAACCTGCATCAGCGCCATTCTGGTACTGGAAGCGCGTTTCAGCATAGGTCTTCAGTGTTCCCAGTTCGGTTTCCGAAGCGGTCGAGAAGCGGAGCGAGAAACGGCTCAGAATGTCGTAGGTGTCGCGGTCACGACCTGCAATATTCTTGGCATATACGTTGTCGCCGCCCTTGATGTCCATACGCACATAGCCATGGATGCGAAGGCATGTTTCTGTGCCCGGAATGTAGAAGTAGCCCGCGCCGTAAGCGTCGCAAACGCGAACATATTCTACGGCTTCTGGCTCTGGTGCAACAATCGCATCAGCAGCCTGGGCAACGGAAGCGAAAGAAAATACTGCAGCCGAAGCGCAGAGAAAATGCTTAACCCTCATAAGAGTCTCCGTAAGTGAGGTGTGACGGAGCTGCTTATAGAGAGCGTTAAAAAACAAACAATATCAATTAGATGTCAGATCAATGAAGTTTTAATGACGAAGCAACACCTCAATAGAAAAATATAAGTTCTAGGGATATTTTTTAGCTGTTGTATTTGAGTAACAGCTTTATTGACAGCATTTCAGGACGTCTATTTTAAGCGGATCAGATCGGTGCTCTAATTCTTTGTTTTAACGTGCATCTTTGTCCGAAAACCGTTTCACACTTTTCGGGATGCGCTCGAACGTATTTTCGCTTTTTCTAAAAAAATAGTTTCTTGAGGTGATGCGCATAAGGGGCCAGAACCCCACTGAGCAGATACGGGCCAAGCCCCCAGACGAGTGTCCAGCCCGCAGCGCCTACAACATTTGCGGCAATAAAATGCAGTGGCTTCATCTTCATTGAACCTGCAACAACGCCATTAAGCTGTCTTAGCAGCACAACGAAACGGGCGGTCGCGACCACATAGATGCCCTTAGTGTCGAAAAGTTTCTCGAATTGATCAAGCCTCTCAGGCGTTAGCTTCACCAGATATCCATAGCGCAATATCAATGCACGCCCACCATAGCGGCCGATCAGATAGCCGGTGCAATCTCCTAAAACTGCACCAATGAAGACGGCCAGCAAAACATGTTCGATATCCAGCGTGCCATGCAACGCCAGAAGCGAGCAGGCTATCAGGGCACTTTCGCCGGGAAGCGGTGCGCCAAAAGATTCAAAATAGACAATCACGAAGATGGCGAAAGCACCATAGGCGGCAATGTAATGATCGATGAACCCCATAAGGTGCAGGTGCTTTCGTGGATAACGTCATAAAAAGGCTCCGGCACAAACCGGAGCCTTTGCACTATAGCGTGTTTTTTAGCCGATGGAACGCTTGCCGGTAATCTTATGGTAGGCCAACAAAACGATGACAGAGCCGATAATGGCAATGATCAGGCTCATTGGATCGAAGGCACCTGTGACGCCGCGGCCAAACAGAAATGAAGAAATGACACCGCCAACGATGGCCCCGACAATGCCTAATGCAATGTCGAAGAACATACCCTGACCGCTTTTGTTGACGATTTTACTGCCGATGAAGCCGGCAATCAGTCCAAGAATAATCCAGCTTATAACAGACATCTAATATCTCCGATTGCGAAAATAATAATATGCATCAAGAAATTAGAAAATTTTCACAATAGTTTCGATTTGACAAGGTATAATCCTTGTCAAAAGCAAAAACTTATTTCACCTTAACTTAATCGCACGTGATAAAGTCACGGCGTCCAACAGGGAGTATCGCGTGATGGGAAGCTATGATGACAATTCCAACAACTCGCCGATCCCCGGCGGCAGCCTTGCCAAGCCGGTTCTGATTGCATTGGGTGCATTGCTTGTCGGCAAAATGCTCAAAGGGCACAGTGATGAGCCGGAGCAGCCTGCACCTATCCCGGATCAGTCGGCGCAGCAGGCAGATCATGGCGGCGGCTTGCTCGGCGGTATTCTGGGTGGGCTCGGTGGTCTGCTTGGCGGGACGCTTGCCAGTGGCGGAGCAGCCTCGGCACCCGCAGCACCCGGCCCATTGGGTGGCGGCTTAGGTGGTCTGCTTGATCAGCTCAAACAGGCAGGTCTTGGTGACAAGGTGGATTCCTGGGTCGGGCAGGGCAGCAATCATCAGATTGAGCCGGGACAGCTTGGCGATGCGCTTGGCCAGAAGACTTTGAGCGAAATTGCAGCCCATGCCGGTATTGATCAGCAGGAGTTGCTTAATCAGCTCTCTCAGGTGCTGCCGGGATTGGTCGATAAGCTCACTACAAATGGGCAAGTGCCAGACACGAACGAATTGTCGCGCCTGTTGCACAATCGCTGATATAGCCCTATCTTTTTTAAGGTCACGCACCGGCAAACGGCTTGCCGGTGCGCTTTTATTGGTGGCAGCCTGATGAGTTTCTTCCCCTGTCCTGATCCGGTGCTTGGAGACAAGACAACCGTGGATGCAATCGAAACGCTGGTAATCCCACGCACAAGCGATATTGGCGGGCTGGAAGTTCGCCGTGCTTTGCCGACTGTGCGCAGGCGTCTGGTTGGGCCATTTATTTTCTTTGATCGTATGGGACCGGCTGTTTTAAAGGACGGTGACGCGCTGGATGTGCGCCCGCATCCGCATATTGGTCTTTCAACAGTCACGTATCTTTTCGACGGCCATATCCGCCATCGTGATAGCCTTGGCACGGAAATGGTGATCCGTCCGGGTGATGTGAATTTGATGACCGCTGGTCGCGGCATCGTGCATTCTGAGCGCTCGCCGGAAGAAGAGCGGGATGGACCGCTGTCGATCTCCGGTGTGCAGACATGGCTGGCATTGCCGGAGCAATTTGAAGAGAGCGATCCGCATTTTTATCATACCAATTCGCCTGAATTGCCGCTGATGGAAGACCCCGAGTTTAACGGGCGCCTCATCATTGGCTCGATGCACGGCGTTTCATCTCCCGTTATCCAGCATGCTGAAACATTGTATGCAGATATTGACGTGTTGCCCGGCGGACGCTTTCACATTCCGCCAACAACCGAAGAACGCGCGATCTATACGCTGCGCGGCAATGTTGGCATTGGGGGCGAGGTGTTCCCGCCTGATCGGCTGCTGGCGTTTCGTCCGGGCGATGATATTGTTGTACAGGCTGGCCCTGAAGGCGCGCATTTTATGTTGTTCGGTGGTGCAACGCTTGGTTCAAAACGCTATGTCTGGTGGAATTTTGTCTCGTCTTCGAGAGAACGCATTGAGCAGGCCAAGGAAGAATGGCGTAGCGGTCGCTTTGATATTGTGCCGGGCGATGAAGAAGAGTTCATACCTTTGCCGGAATGATGGAGCATTTCCAGCAAAAGTGTGAAGCGGTTTTGCGTTGCATAATGCGATAAAAACAAAAAGCTATCGTATAGGACAACATGTCTCGCCGGGCCCCGGTAAGCTTGATCTGTGCTGACTGCTGCTATACCGACAAATAAAAATCGAACCAGAACAGGTTGTTTTCATGTCCCGACCCATCACCCCATTGCTCGATAAGGCGCCGACCCCGGAAGCCCTTCGCGCATTGCCGGAACAGGATTTGCCAAAGCTTGCGGAAGAATTGCGCGCCGAGCTGGTCGATGCTGTTTCGACCACCGGCGGGCATCTTGGGGCGGGGCTTGGTGTGGTGGAACTCACCATCGCGCTGCATCACGTTTTTGACACGCCGCATGATCGTATCATCTGGGATGTGGGGCATCAGGCCTATCCGCACAAAATTCTGACAGGACGTCGCGACCGCATTCGAACTCTCAGACAGGAAGGCGGCCTCTCTGGTTTTACCAAGCGAACCGAGAGCGAATATGACCCCTTTGGCGCAGCCCATTCCTCGACCTCCATTTCGGCGGGTCTTGGTATGGCTGTGGCAAGCGATCTTTCGGGCGAAAAGCGCAATGTGATTGCAGTGATCGGCGATGGCTCCATGTCGGCTGGTATGGCCTATGAAGCGATGAACAATGCCGGTGCGCTTGATGCGCGCCTGATCGTGATCCTCAACGACAATGATATGTCGATTGCACCACCAACGGGTGCCATGAGCGCTTATCTGGCGCGTCTTGTTTCCGGCAAGACCTATCGCAGCGTGCGTGATGCTGCCAAACAGGTTGCCAAGAAACTGCCGAAGTTTTTGCAGGACAAGGCACGCAAATCGGAAGAATTTACGCGCGCTTTTTTCACTGGTGGCACGCTGTTTGAAGAGTTGGGCTTTTATTATGTCGGCCCGATTGACGGTCACAACCTAGACCATCTGCTGCCCGTTCTCAAAAATGTGCGTGACACGCAGGAAGGTCCGGTGCTGATCCATGTGGTAACGCAGAAGGGTAAGGGCTATGCGCCCGCTGAGGCCGCTGCCGACAAATATCACGGCGTCAACAAGTTTGACGTGATCACTGGCAAGCAGGCAAAGCCGCCAGCAAATGCACCAAGCTATACCAAGATTTTCGCCACCAGCCTGATTGAAGAAGCCCGCCATGACGACAAGATCGTTGCAGTGACGGCTGCGATGCCAACCGGCACCGGCCTTGATCTTTTTGGTGAAGCTTTTCCGAAACGCATTTTCGATGTCGGCATTGCCGAGCAACATGCGGTGACCTTTGCCGCAGGCCTTGCAACGGAAGGCTATAAGCCGTTCTGTGCGATCTACTCGACTTTCCTTCAGCGGGGCTATGATCAGGTCGTGCACGACGTGTCGATCCAGAATCTGCCTGTGCGTTTTCCCATCGACCGTGCCGGTCTGGTGGGGGCCGATGGCCCAACGCATGCCGGTTCGTTCGATACCGGTTTCCTCGCGGCCCTTCCGGGCTTTGTGGTTATGGCTGCATCCGACGAAGCCGAACTACGCCATATGGTGCGCACGGCTGCGGACTATGATGAAGGCCCGATTTCCTTCCGCTATCCGCGTGGCGATGGTGTCGGCGTGGAACTGCCGGAACGTGGTTCGGTGCTTGAAATCGGTAAGGGCCGTATCGTGCGCGAAGGTACCAAAGTGGCACTTCTCTCCTTCGGTACGCGTTTGCAGGAATGCCTGAGCGCTGCTGACGAGCTTGCTGCGGCAGGTCTTTCGACAACGGTTGCCGATGCACGTTTTGCCAAGCCGCTTGATCAGGATCTCATTCGTCGCCTTGCGCGTGAGCATGAAGTGCTGGTGACGATTGAAGAAGGTGCGGCTGGTGGTTTTGCCGCCCATGTGCTGCAATTCCTCGCCACCGACGGGCTGCTTGATCGCGGCCTGAAAGTGCGTGTGCTGACCCTGCCAGACACTTATCAGGATCATGCCAAGCCGGAAGTCATGTATGCCAATGCCGGTCTTGACCGTGCCGGTATTGTCCATAGCGTCTTTGCAGCTTTGGGCCGCGAAGAAGTGACAGCATCCTTCCGTGCCTGATTTCACGCAAGATAAAAGCGTGCGGCTCGATCAGTTGCTGGTCGAGCTTGCCTTGTTTGCAACGCGTTCGCGTGCGCGCGATGCAATTTTGCGCGGCACAGTGAAGGTTGACGGCAAGCCCGTCACCAAGCCGGGGCAGACGGTTGCGCGCACCGTCAAAATCATTGTCGATGATCCGGCAAGCAGCTATGTTTCGCGCGGTGCGTTGAAGCTTATAGCAGCCCTTGATTATTTTGGCCTTGATGTGAAGGGGCGCACCGCGCTTGATATAGGCGCGTCAACTGGCGGCTTCACGCAGGTTTTGCTGGAGCGCGGCGCGACCCATGTGCTTGCCATAGATGTCGGTCATGATCAGTTGCATGAAAGCCTGCGCAATGACCCACGCGTGACAAACAGCGAGGGGGTTAATGCCCGCGCGCTTGAGATTTCCCATCTTGATGGACGCGACGTCGATTGTGTGGTGTCGGACGTCAGTTTCATTTCATTGAAACTCGCATTGCCTCCGGCATTGGCGCAGGCACAAAAAGATGCTATCTGCGCGCTTCTCGTAAAGCCGCAGTTTGAAGCCGGGCGTGAGGCTATCGGCAAAGGCGGCATTCTGCGTGATCCGAAAGACGGCGAACGCATTGCGGAAGAATTGAAATCATGGCTTGAAACGCAGCCCGGCTGGCGCGCTCTTGGCCTCTGTCCGTCGCCTATTGAAGGTGGCGATGGCAATCGTGAATATCTCTTGGCAGGAAAGAAAGACCAATGACGACCCAGGTAACAATCCGCTCGATGGGTGCGGGCGGCGATGGCGTTGCCAATCTTTCAGATGGCCAGCTTTTTGTCCCTTTCACGCTGCCGGGCGAAGTGGCCAATGTTGCGCGTGACAAAAACCGCGCCACGGTAATCGCGTTGCTTGAAACGTCTGCTGAACGCCAAGACCCTGCCTGCCAGCATTTTGAAGATTGCGGTGGCTGCGCTTTGCAACACTGGCAGGACGAGCCTTACCGCGCATGGAAGCGCGAACTTGTGGTCTCAGCCTTGAAGGGCCGTGGCCTTGATGTGCAAGTGGATGCGCTGGTTACTTGCAAGCCGCAATCGCGCCGCCGAGCGACTTTCGCTGCACGCAAGACGGAAAAAGGCGTGCTGCTCGGTTTTAACCGTCACCAGAGCCACGAAATCATCGATATTGTCGAATGCGCGGTTACCGTGCCGGAAATTATTGCGCGCCTTGATGATCTGCGCGAAGTGGGCGCACTGATTGCTCCGGGCTCAAAGCCGTTCAAACTGGCCGCGACTGTTACGGCCTCCGGGCTTGATCTTGCAGCAAGTGGCTGTGGCACGCTCAGCGACGAGCAGCGCCGTGCGCTCACCGCCCTTATGATGAAAAAGGACTTTGCACGCCTTTCGCATGAAGGCGAAATCATCGTCGAGCCCAAAAAGCCGGTCATTCATTTTGGCAAAGTGCCGGTTCCGGTGCCGCCGGGTTGCTTCTTGCAGGCAACGGTTGATGCCGAAGAGGCGATGGTGTCGCTGGTGCAGGCACATCTTGGCAAAGCGAAACGCGTGGCAGATCTCTTCTGCGGTGTTGGTACATTTGCGCTGCGCATTGCCGAAAAGAGTGCCGTGCACGCCGTTGAAAACGATGCGCCAGCACTCGCGGCGCTTGATCGCGGCGTGCGCCACGTGCAGGGCTTGAAGCCCGTAACCGTTGAACGCCGCGATCTGTTCCGCCGCCCGCTGATGCCGAAGGAATTGCTGCCTTACAATGCGGTGGTTTTCGATCCGCCGCGTGCGGGTGCAGAAGAACAGGCGCTTGAGCTGGCAAAGTCGAAGGTGGAAAAGGTTGTCGCGATTTCGTGCAACCCTGTAACACTTGCGCGCGATCTCGCCATTCTGGTGAAAGGCGGTTATCGCATCACGCGTGTCACGCCGATTGACCAGTTTCTGTGGTCGCCCCATGTTGAAGCGGTGGCGACACTGGTGAAGAAATAAACACTGCCGCGGCCTCACATTCGGAGTCACGGTGTCTATAATTGTTACTGACTGGTCGTTGTTTTTCCGGATCAGCTGATCTCGCAATATTGCGGTAAAATTCGACATTGCTAAAAGATAAGGGCCTGAATGAGTGATATTCGCCATTCAGGTTTTTCATTTCATGGCCGTGCATGGGACGTTTCTGTGCGTCGCATTGCCATGTTCATATCGCGTTTTGTGCAGATTTTTGCCGACAGGCTGCAAGACGTATCACCGGCGCGGTTCTTTCCTCCCCTTTGTGAACAGCGCCCTGCGATAGACGATTATAAAATGACTGAACACACTTCATTGCCGGATCTGAACGGCGTTTTTCCTGCTCGTGAAATTAAAATAAAAAAGCACGGGCTAGCGCACCGCTTGCTGTACCCGTTTCTTAGCATCGTCTTCGCCTTTGCGAGTATTGGCGTTGCTTTTGCATGGTTTCCGGGCCTCTACAAAGATCACCTGATTATGAACGATCCGGTCATTTTAGAGGACGCCAACATTATGGATGGTCAGTGCCGGTCAAAAAAAATGACTGTTAACTGCAAAGCTGGCATTGTCTATGACTATGAAGGCGAACGTCGCGTCAAAAAAGTTGAATTCTCATTTGTGAGCTTTTCGAGTGGTGATTACGAAACGGATGTTGTGATGCAGCGTTCCGATCCGGAAAATGTCACGCTGACACTCGCCATTGACGAATTCTGGAACCGTCTGGCTTTTGATCTTGGCCTGTTTGCGATCATGCTCGCGATGGCCATTCTGTTTCTGGTTCGCTTCATCCGTATCACGGGCAGCGCATCGGCGATGAAATCGGCTGCTGCATTGCGCTTTGCCTGGGCGAAAATTACTGCCAGCAAGAAGCACTTGGGCGCAACGAATATCACTTATAATCCGCTTGATCCGGTGCATAAGAAAAAGAACATCGTTTCGCGGTTCTCGAAAAAAGAAGCACCGTTTATGCGTTATGTGGAAGCCGAAGATGAGACCTATGGCATTGTTGCCATACATCCGCAGGCATCCCTGCCGGTTCTGTTGGATGAGAAGTTTGAGTGTCTTGAACTGAGTAGCGATGAGCGTGAATCTGCATTAAAGGCAGTGAATGCATAGGTTGCACGCTGATAAAAAGGGCGGATTGCTCCGCCCTTTTTCATTATGCGTCTCGTGCAGAGCGGCGATTACATCTTTTCGATGATCTTTGGATCGCCTTCATGTGCACGGCCATTGGCAGCCAGGATTGCAGGCACGATGTCCTCAGCCTGATCAATCACCAGCGGTTTCACCTGATGGGCTGTGTGCAGAAAGCCCTCATTCGTCATATGTTCAAGCAAAGTGAGCATCGGCTGCCAGAAATTGTTGATATTGGCAAAAACCATCGGCTTGCGATGCTTGCCAAGCTGCGCCCATGTCATCATTTCCACGATTTCTTCAACCGTGCCGATGCCGCCGGGGAGGGTGACAAACGCGTCTGACTTCTGAAACATCAGATGCTTGCGCTCGTGCATATCGCCAACAACGATCAGCTCGGTCAGCTCCTGTGCCTTTTCAAGGCTCGCTTCCTTGTCGAGCAGGAAGGTCGGAATGATGCCGGTGACTTCGCCGCCAGCCTTCATCACGCCTTCAGCAACCGCGCCCATAATGCCGCGCGTTCCGCCGCCATAAACAAGGCGTATGCCGTTGTCCGCAAGCGAGCGCCCAAGCGTCAGGCCCGCTTCACGATAGATGGGATTCAGGCCCGTTGAAGAGCCGCAATAAACACAAATGGATCGAATCTGAGACATGATTTCTTGTGCGCCTTTGGCGTTTGAGCGTCAAGCTGTGGCTGGACTTTTAACACGATAGCTATACTTCTGGAGAGGTGAAATTTTGACAAGGAGTCGGATGGCATGAAGAAATGGGCTTTGTTGGCGGGGTTTTCGCTCGCGGCATCGGGGGCTATGGCTGGAGAGATTACCATCCCTTTGTCTGATGATGTTGAAGTAACGGAAAACTCCGTTCTTTATAAATGCGGCGATCAAAGCATTTCGGCCACCTATTATAATGCAGGTGAAAACTCTCTTGTGCAGCTCGAAATGGAAGATAATTCAGTTATTGCTGCCAATGTTCTCGCAGGTTCGGGTGCCAAATATGCGGGCGGGGTTTATATCTGGTGGACCAAAGGCGAAACCGCGGATCTCTATAACCTTATGGATGATCCTGATCAGGAAAAACCAATAAGCTGTACAGAAGAATAATATCTGCGGTGGAAAGCACGGTTCGGCTCCACTTCTTGTGAGGCGTTAAAAAAAGCGGTAAACCCTTTAGTTAACTTACTCATATGGGTTTCATGCCGAAATGCAAAATTATAGATATGGAATTATCGGTATTCTTCTCGTCCTTATTCTGGGCGGGGGCGCGTATTATTGGAACTCGCCGAAGGAGCAAGGCGCTGTACCGGGTTCGGATATTGCCGCAAAGGCGCCCGAAACCGGCAGCGCGCAAAAACCTGCGGAAGAGCAGGCCCCTGTTGCTACAGCCGAACCTGAGAAACCGGCGGCAGTTCAGCCACAACAGCTTTCCGAGCCGACAGCGCAAGTTGCAACGCCGGAAACGCCCAACGAGGCAAAAGTACCGGTTTTTGACATCCTGCGTGTCGAATCTGACGGTTCCGTTGTGATTGCAGGACAGGCGGCAGCCAATGCCGATGTTGAAATCCTTTCTGGCTCCAGAGTTGTTGGAACGGCAAAGGCCGGGCCAAATGGCGATTTTGCGATCGTTCTCGATCAGCCGCTCAAACCCGGTGATCATCAGCTTGTGCTGCGCGCTGGCGGATCAGGTGGCACCGTTGCAACCTCTGCACAGACGGCGATCGTTTCTGTACCTGATAACAGCAATGGTCAGGTTCTGGCCCTTGTCGAAGAACCGGGGCAGGCAAGCCGTTTGATCACGAAGCCGGAAGCGCCTGTCGAGCAAAGCGCGTCATCGACGGATGCAGGTGCAGCGCCCTCACAGTCGGTGCCGCAGGCGAAAGCTGACCCCGATGCGCCGCTTGGCATTGAAGCCGTCGAAATTGAAGGCAACAAGGTGTTTGTTGCAGGCAGCGCCAAAGGCTCGCCAGAGGGCAGCCGCGTTGTCGTGAATGCCAATGAGATTCTTCTGGGCTCCAGCTCGATTTCGCCAGAGGGCCGCTTTCTGGTTGAAAGCCAGAAGCCGCTTGCCGTGGGTGATTACATTATCCGCGCCGATCTGCTCAATGCGAACGGGCGGGTGATCGCGACGGCCCGCGTGCCGTTCCGCCGTGAGGCTGGCCAGAATGTTTCGGCTGTTGCACCGGGAACGAGCGGTCAGAATGATGCTGCGCAAAATGCGGCCAGTGGCGCGCCTTTACAAAAGGTGGAAGGCTCGGTGATCATCCGTAAGGGGGATAACCTTTGGACCATTTCCAAACGCACTTACGGCTATGGCACGCGTTATACCACGATTTATCTCGCCAATCGCGACCAGATCCGTAATCCCG
Organism: Ochrobactrum sp. S1502_03; assembly: GCF_044435015.1. NCBI lineage: Bacteria > Pseudomonadati > Pseudomonadota > Alphaproteobacteria > Hyphomicrobiales > Brucellaceae > Ochrobactrum > Ochrobactrum sp. S1502_03. The sequence goes on along the minus strand of NZ_JAYEXN010000003.1, from coordinate 153,052 downwards.
ACCTGATTTTACCGGGACAGGTTTTTGTCATGCCGCAGCAGCCGCTTGCTGATGATGAGGTGAAGCGCCGCCTGAAGAATTCTTCCGACTGACCGAGAACGGCAAAATCTGTTTTTAAATGCAGCACCCTTTAGAAAAGGGTGCTGCATTACATTGCTTTTTTGAGTATAATCGTATATCGTCGATCTACGATGAAGATTTCCCTAGAAACGATGACCGATGTTTTTCCGGGCGTGGATGACGATCTTGCAGCGCGCATTTATGCAGCGCTCGGTCATCCGGTGCGCATTCACATTCTGCGACAGCTTATTCTTGAGGATGCCTGCTGCTGCAAGGACATTGTCGGTCGGCTTGACCTTGCGCAGTCCACCGTGTCGCAGCATCTCAAAGTTCTCGTACAGGCTGGTCTTGTTAACTACCGGCCTGACCGCCAGACCTCCCGCTACAGCGTCAACTGGCAGCAACTGACCCTTATTCGTTCGCACCTTGCAGCTTTTCGAAATGGCTGCTGCGAAAAAACCGTCTGATTTGAAAGATACACCATGAGTTCCCCTAAAACGGTTTCCGCCGATTCCGGCGAAACGCTCAAGACATTGCGAAATCTCTGGCCCTATATGTGGCCAAACGAGCGGCCGGATCTGCGTATGCGCGTGGTTTGGGCAACGTTCTTTCTGGTGATTTCCAAGATCGTGCTGATCCTCGTTCCCTATTTTTTCAAATGGGTGACGAATGCGCTGAACGGTCAGCTTGATGCACCGGACTATATTCCAGTTGTCCTCATTGGCGCGGTTATGCTGGTTCTGGCCTATAATGCAGCCAAGATCATACAGGCGGGTCTCAATCAGCTACGCGATGCGCTGTTTGCCAGTGTCGGGCAATATGCTGTGCGCCAGCTTGCCTATAAGACCTTTGTGCATATGCACCAGCTTTCGTTGCGCTTCCACTTGGAGCGGCGCACGGGCGGACTTTCGCGCGTTATTGAGCGCGGCACCAAGGGTATTGAAACGATTGTTCGTTTCACAATCCTCAACACGCTGCCGACTATTCTCGAATTTGCACTGACAGCGGTGATTTTCGCCTACGCCTACGGCTTTTCCTATCTGCTGGTCGTGGCCCTGACTGTGGTTGCCTATACGTGGTTCACGATTAAGGCGAGTGACTGGCGCATCAATATTCGCCGCGAAATGAATAATTCCGATACCGATGCCAACACAAAGGCCATCGATTCGCTGCTCAACTTCGAAACCGTTAAATATTTTGGCAATGAGACCATGGAAGCCAAGCGCTTCGATGCGTCCATGGCGCGTTATGAAGATGCGGCGACAAAGACCTGGACGTCACTTGGCTGGCTGAACTTTGGTCAGGCTGTGATCTTTGGTGTTGGTATGGCGATTGTTATGGTCATGTCGGCACGCGAGGTGCAGGCTGGCACGCAGTCGCTGGGTGACTTTGTCTTCATCAACGCAATGCTGATGCAGCTCTCCATTCCACTTAATTTCATTGGTTTCATCTATCGCGAAATCCGTCAGGGCCTCACTGATATCGAGCAGATGTTTGACCTTCTCGATGTGCAGCAGGAAGTGCAGGATAAGCCGACCGCTGCGCCACTCCACGTCGATAAGGGTGCAATCCGGTTCAACGATGTGCATTTTGCCTATGATGCCAACCGCCCGATCCTGAAAGGCGTGAGCTTTGAAGTGCCTGCGGGCAAAACGGTGGCGATTGTCGGCCCATCCGGCGCGGGCAAATCGACGATCTCGCGTCTGCTGTTCCGCTTCTATGACGTGCAGTCGGGTTCTGTCACGATTGACGGGCAAGACGTACGCGACGTGACGCAGGAAAGCCTTCGTAAAGTGATCGGCATGGTCCCGCAGGATACGGTGCTGTTCAACGATACGATTGCCTACAACATTCGTTATGGCCGTACCGATGCAAGCGATCAGGAAGTGGAAAAGGCGGCTGAAATGGCGCAGATTTCCCAGTTCATCAAACATCTGCCGGAAGGCTATCAGGCGATGGTCGGCGAGCGCGGGCTGAAGCTTTCGGGCGGTGAAAAGCAACGCGTAGCCATTGCCCGCACGATCCTGAAAGCGCCCCCGATCCTGATCCTTGATGAGGCGACATCGGCGCTTGATACCGCGACAGAACAGGAAATCCAGTCGGCACTTGATATTGTCAGCCGGGGCCGCACGACGCTGGTGATCGCACACCGCCTTTCCACTGTGATCAGTGCCGACGAAATCATCGTGCTCAAAGATGGCCTGATTGCCGAACGCGGCACGCATCGCGATCTGCTTTTGCAGGATGGTCTCTATGCGTCGATGTGGAGCCGTCAGCGCGAGGCGGATGAAGCAGAAGAACGCCTGCGTCAGGTTCGTGAAAACGATGATATGGGCGTTGTCACACGCGGCGCGCCTGCTGCTGAGTGAGTTGCATTTCGCTTTGCAGAGATCGAAATTTAAGGCATTGTCAGTCCCGGCGGGGGCTGACAATGCAAAAGATTTTTTGGAAAAAGACACTCTGGTGGATATGGAAGGTCTATGAGTTTTTCTGCGTTACGATTGTAACTATCCTCAGCTTGCGCATTTTGTTTTTGCTTTCTGTCTATTTGACCGACAGTTTTATCTTGCCCAATGGCATGATTGTGAAACGTGAATTTTACGGTTCAATACGACAGAGTCAGAGTAACCTCTATGCATCTGACGGTAAAACGCGTCTTGCAACTCGAATTTCAAGCATGTGCTTTAATGACCGCTATATTAAGGTTCGTAGCTCTGGTGGTCTCAAATTGATCGATGGGGAAATGAACAGACTTATTCCGCTTTCTGACCATGAAGCCCGGAGGAAGGTTGACCCCTCGGGACCATTGAACGATGACTGCAATGGTTATTACAAAGACTGGGTGTCTCCAAATTTTCTATATGTGACGAACAGAGATCGCCGGGTGCCACGTTGTGATCGACGCAATTTCGATAATCCCAATTTGAAAAATCTTGCATGGTTTGAAAAGCGCCGTTGTCGTTCACGCTGATGAAATGCAACTTTCCAGCCTGATAAAAACAAATTTTTGAATAAGTTATCCCCTTAGGATCTATCGCCTTTAACCTCTCAGGAATTGTAATTTGAGAGGGCTCATGAATACATATTTATCGAAGATCGATAAGAGCAGACAGCGGTTGAATGAATTAAGCCGTCGGGAAGCTTTCAGTCACTACATCAAACATGGCAGTGTTCCTCGTGTTTGGAACGAAATTATGGATGCTTCACACACCGAAGAAAAGTTTCTTCGGTATCTGACGCGTTATCATCAAGCAGTGTCACACAAAGCGAATGTTGGTGCTGAGGAGCAGAGCACCACACATTATATTTGGCGTACAAAGCGTGATGGCCGCGTGCGAAGCGAACATGCTGCCAATGACGGCAAATTATTCTCATGGAATGAACGGCCTGTGACTGGCCATCCCGGTGAAGAGTATAATTGCGATGTATCGCTGAGCCATATGTCGAAGGGGCAACAGAGTATGCAACGCATAATTTTTCATCGAGTCTTGCAGCATCTTATGGTCGCTGGAGTAATTCGGATTTCGTGAAGCATTATTATTATGGGAATGGCCGCCCGGTAACTTTGTTGGAAATAGGCCATTTGCGAGAGATTGCGGAACATTATGCTTATCACGATGGAAAAGAAGGTGTATTTCGTCGGTTGTCAGGGCAGATTGCAAGCAAAGCTCGAGAACGCGGGGTGGGGGCACTCTGGTATAATTTTTGAATGAAATTATGACTTTAAACCTATTCAATTCTCACATGGAGCAGCCGGCGTATATGGTTATTTTAACGGGGACGTTGAAACGCAAGGTGCCATGTTGCTAATTAGTGGCGAAAGTCAATTCTACTTTACAGATAGGTTCAAGGATCCTTTGACACCCCAAACTGGTTCGAAGAGGACCTGGAGGTGGGTGGGACGCCATACGAAATTATGGGTGAGTGGACAGCAAATTTCGTTGCACACGTTTTTACAGACGAGTCGAGAAGCCAGTATTTGCACAAGGAAGGCAAATGATCAGATTTTCGCTGTGGCTGGTGTGGAGCGTGTATAAAATCGCCTGTGTTTTTGTGATCTCGGCTGTGATCCTCTTTGCGCTCTTTATCATTTTCGCGCGCTATACGAATTACTGGCCATAAGGCGTGATAGGATCACGCGGCCTGACAGCCGTGAATAATTTTCGAAATCAATTTGGATTTTGGGCAGGATGAGGTAAAAACGGCCAAACTTAAAGGAAAAGCGATGAGCCTGTCTGATACAATTCGAAACACTTTCGTGCCGATCCATCGTGAAGGCTACCCGTTTATCGCGGCGTTTTTCGTGGTTTCGCTCATTCTGGGCTGGCTGTGGAATCCGTTGTTCTGGATCGGCCTCGTTCTCACCATCTGGTGTATCTATTTCTACCGCGATCCTGAACGTGTAACGCCGATTGCCGATGATCTTGTGATTAGTCCGGCTGATGGCAAGGTTTCTTTTGTCGGCCCGGCTGTGCCACCCGCAGAACTGGAACTCGGTGCAGAGCCGCTGATGCGTATTTCGGTTTTTATGAATGTGTTTTCCGTTCACATCAACCGTGCACCAGTGCGTGGTAAGATCGAGAAGATTTTCCACCGTCCGGGCAAGTTCCTCAATGCTGAACTCGACAAGGCCAGCACCGATAATGAGCGTAATTCCGTTCTTATCGACAGCGCAAACGGTAAAGTCGGCGTTGTGCAGATCGCAGGTCTGGTTGCACGCCGCATCGTTTGTTGGTCGCGCGAAAGCGATAATCTTAGCGTGGGCGAACGCTTCGGCCTAATCCGTTTTGGCTCGCGCGTTGATGTCTATCTGCCAGCCGGTGCATCTGTTCGTGTGGCTATTGGCCAGACGGCTGTGGCGGGTGAAACCGTTCTTGCGGAATTTGGCAGTGAACGCGCAGAACCTGTGGTGCGGATCGCCTGAGCTGATGGAAACACCATTCCCACCCTTTGAGCCAAATGGCCGCGTGGATTCTTCGCGCGGCCCCAAACTTTCGCAGATCCCGCTGCGTATTGTTGTTCCGAATGTCATCACGGTTCTTGCCATCTGCGCAGGTTTGACGGGTATTCGTCTGGCGTTTGAGCACCGCTTTGAACTTGCCGTGATGATGGTGCTGATTGCGGCATTCCTCGATGGTGTGGATGGCCGTGTTGCACGCATGATGAAAGGCTCGTCTAAGTTCGGCGAGCAGATGGATTCGCTCGCAGATATTGTGAATTTCGGCGTTGCCCCGGCACTTGTTCTCTATGTTTATGTGCTTGATCAGGCGCGCTCTTTCGGCTGGATCGCAGCACTTCTTTATGCGATTGCCTGCTGCCTGCGTCTGGCCCGCTTCAATGTGATGCTGGAGGACCCGAACCGTCCGCCATGGCAGAGCAATTACTTCATCGGTGTGCCTGCGCCTGCGGGTGCTATGCTGGTGTTGCTGCCTGTTTATCTCGGCTTTCTCGGGCTTACGCCAAGCAAGGGGCTGGCTTTTGCCGTTGCGATTTTCACTGTGGCGATTGCCTTCCTGCTGGTCAGCCGATTGCCGGTCTATAATGGCAAATCGGCGGGAAGCCTCATTCGCCGCGATTTCGTTATGCCGTTGATCTTGCTCGTGGTTATCTATGTGGCCTTTCTTATGAGTTTCACATGGCACACGCTGACACTGACGGCATTGGCCTATCTGGCTTTCCTGCCATTCAGCCTCGTTGCGTGGAACAAACGCGAAGCTGCCGACCGCCGTACAGTGCTAGAAAATGAGCCGTCAGCGGAAAGCTGACGGCAAGCTTTGTGCAATGAAATGAACGCGCTCCTGAACCGATGATCTCGGCAGGAGCGCGATTTCATATCCAAGTTTCCTATAGGTGTTTTCAATCGCTTCGAAGGTTTGGGTGGCTTCGGCAAAACTCTGTTTTCGTTCGTTATCTTGTGCGAAAATTTCTTCCCATGGTGGGGCCAAAAACACCGTTCTGTTATATCGAATCATCAGCGCTGCCCGGCGCATGTGTTGCGGAATTGGCAATCCGCAAAGCGTGAGATAGCCAAGAACATCCGGTATACCCCGGTCAAAGAATACCGGCCCTTTTTTCTCGCGCGCGCGATCGTAAGAGCGCATTTCCCATGAAAGCATCAGCTCTGCAAAAAGCACACGGTCAGCCCAAGGCAACGCTTTTCCTCCAATCCTAACCTGATGCTGAATAACCGCGCGGCCAGCTTCGACACTACGGGAAAAACCCTTTTGTTCGAGCGCGTCGATGAGCGTGCTTTTGCCCGAACCTGGGCCGCCGCTTATGATGATAAATTGCTGATAGGCGTGTGTCATCGATCCTCCAGTAACGTTGGGAAAACAGGCGGTCGCATGATTGGTTGAGAAAGTTCGCTCTAAAAACAGGGCCGAAAGATGCGGCTGGAGCGGAAAAGAAAAAAAGAATAATTCCGGCCTTGGTTTTGTGCAAGGCCGGAAACGGTAAATCAGGAAGGCATATGATAATCGAGGAAGCGGTCCTGACGCACATCAAAAAGCTTGCCGCTCACATCCAGCTTCGGATCGGCAAGCTTGACGATTTTCTCGGCCACTGATTGCGGGGTCGGCAGCGTTTCGGGATCTTCTCCCGGCATAGCCTTGGCGCGCATGGCGGTACGGGTTGCACCCGGATTGACCGAATTGATGTTCAGCTTCATCTGCTTGGTTTCTTCGGCCCAACTGCGCCCCATCACCTCGACAGCGGCTTTTGAAGCGGCATAAGGCGCCCAGAAAGCACGGCAGGTGTGGGCAACGCCTGACGAAAGCAGAATGGCGCGTCCTGCATCCGATGCGCGCAGCAGCGGGTCTGTTGTGCGGATCAGGCGCCATGCGCTTGTGACATTTACATTCATAACCTGATCGAAAACTTTGGATTCTATATGGCCGATGGGGGAAATCGTGCCGAGAATACCTGCATTGGCGACCAGAATGTCGAGTTTGCCCCAACGCTCATGAATGGAGCCGCCAAGACGATCAATGGCTTCCATATCAGTAATGTCGAGTGGCACCAGCGTTGTGCTGCCGCCGACCTTGCGAATATCATCGTCGAGTTCTTCAAGCCCGCCAACCGTGCGCGCAACCGCAATCACATGTGCGCCACGCTTTGCAAGTTCAAGCGAAAGAAAATAGCCAATACCGCGCGACGCGCCCGTTACCAAAGCCAGTCGGCCAGTAAGGTCGATACTCATTTTACCCCCAGTTTAATGCTAACATATGAAACAGGCGGCCCTTTTAGCCGCCTGCGTGAAGACAATTGATCAGCCGTTTGAGGCGAGCAGTGACAGCGTGTGAACGTTGTCTTCGCCTTCCTGATCAAGGAGACGGGTCGGATATTCACCCGTGAAATAGTGATCTGTAAAGGCAGGGGCCTTTGGATCACGTGCTTCACCACCAACTGCTTTGTACAGTCCGTCAATCGACAGAAACGCCAGCGAATCCGCACCGATATAACGGCACATCGCCTCCAGACTGTCATACTGGTTCGCCAGCAGCTTTTCGCGGTCGGGCGTATCAATCCCGTAGAAATCCGGGTGGAAAATCATCGGGCTTGCGACGCGAATATGCACTTCCTTGGCACCGGCATCGCGGATCATCTGCACGATCTTGACGGAGGTTGTGCCGCGCACGATGGAATCATCCACCAGCACAACGCGCTTGCCTTCAATCATCGCGCGATTGGCCGAATGCTTGAGCTTCACACCAAGGGCACGGATACTCTGCGTTGGTTCGATGAACGTGCGGCCGACATAATGATTGCGAATAATACCATATTCAAACGGAATACCACTGGCCTGCGCAAAGCCAAGCGCCGCAGGCGTTCCGCCATCTGGTACAGGCACCACAACATCGGCTTCGATTGGCGCTTCCTTGGCCAGATTCATGCCCATGTTCTTGCGCGCAACATAAACGCTGCGACCGCCGACAACTGAGTCCGGGCGCGCGAAATAGACATATTCAAACAGGCAGAGGCGTTCTGGTTGCGGGTTTTCCGGCTTGATACAATCGGTGGTGATGGAGCCATCTTTCTGAATTTCACAGATGATGACTTCGCCATTTTCAACGTCGCGGATATATTTCGCGCCGATAATATCAAGCGCACAGGTTTCCGAGCAGAAGATCGGCTTGCCGTCGAGTTCACCCATCACCAGCGGGCGGATACCAATAGAATCACGCGCTGCAATCAGCTTGGTGCGGGTCAATGCCAGCATCGCATAACCACCCTCAACCTGACGGATCGCATCGACAAAGCGATCACTCGACGAGGCTTGACGTGAGCGTGCAATCATGTGCAGCACGACCTCGGTGTCCGATGTTGCCTGAAAGATAGCGCCTGAAGCAATCAGCTGCTTGCGCAGAGTAATGCCATTGGTGAAATTGCCGTTATGGGCAATTGCGATGCCGCCAACTTCCAGCTCTGCGAAAAGCGGCTGCACATTGCGCAGGATCGTTTCGCCGGTCGTGGAATAACGCACATGGCCAATGGCGCGGTCGCCGGGCAGGCGGTTGAGCGTCGAAGCATCCGTGAAGTGGTCGCCCACCAGACCCATATGCCGTTCCGAATGGAAGCGGCGGTTGTGATAGGAAACGATACCGGCAGCTTCCTGTCCGCGATGCTGCAAAGCATGCAGACCAAGAGCCGTTAGCGCTGCGGCGTCCTCATGGCCAAGAATGCCAAATACACCGCACTCTTCATGCAACGTATCATCGTCCAGCATAAAGGAGTTTTCGTCATGCGATTGTTGGAACATTGTCCGCAAGGCCTTTCGATTGCGGTTACTAAAAGCAACATTTACAGGAAAGAGCGCTATTTTAAAAGCGGTCCCTTACATGCTGTGCGTTTCAGCCGCTGATATAATGTAAGACTTTGACTAAAAACAGATGAAACCGACAGCTTTATGCTGCCGGTTTCAAAAAATGGTGTTCAGGATCAGTTTGCAGCCGGTGTGTCGTCCGGTACCGGCTGTTCGGCAGGGGCGCCTGCGGGAGCCTGCGTTTCCTGACCCGGCTTGAACTGCTTGATAGCCGATTCAGGATCTGCCGGAAGCAAATCAATCAGTTGTTGGCCAAAGGAATCGAGCATTGGCTTGGATTTCGCATTATTGACCCATGCTGGCTGGTTTGTCGGAACCAGCCAGTTGAAGAACAGCATTGCAACAACAACGAGCAATACGCCGCGCGCAGCACCGAACAAAAAGCCTAAGGTGCGGTCGAGCGCACCGATGCGGCTGTCGATGATGAAATCGGCAATCTTCATGGTGATCAGCGAGACAACAATCAGAACAACAAGGAAAACTGCGCCAGCGGCTGCAATCTTCGCGATTGTTTCGTTGTTGATGTAAGGCTGCAGGTAAGGCAGCACCGGCTGATAAAAGAGATATGCGGCTGCGGCGGCTGCGGCCCATGAAACCAGCGACAGGACTTCGCGAGAAAAACCGCGTACCATCGCCAGAACGGCGGAAACCAGCGTTATCCCGAGTAAAATTCCATCAAGCAAGGTAATCGGCATTCTGGCCTGTCCTTAATTTATACGCACCGGCTTTGCCGCGTGCGGGGCAGTCAAATTTGCAATAGTTTAACAGCGGAAAGTTGACGAAATCTTCCCATGCTAAAGCTCATTAATTTCAACGATCTACAGCTTGATAGCCTCAGATCAAGTTTTTTTACTCGGTCCCGATGCGGCAATGCGCACCACAAGGTCCGAAAGTGCTGTTGTTTCCATAAGGCCGAAGTTGCGATCTTTCCAGAGTTCGCTGCTTCCACCAGGAACAACGGCTTGTCTGAAGCCAAGCTTTTCGGCTTCTTTCAGTCTCTGTACTGCATGTGAAACCGCACGAACAGCACCTGAAAGGCTGATTTCGCCGAAATGAACACAATCTGCAGGGAGCGCAATGCCTGCAATTGATGAAACAAGCGCTGCAGCCACCGCAATATCGGCTGCCGGTTCGCTGATACGATAGCCGCCTGCCACATTGAGATAAACATCATGCTGACCAAAGCGCACGCCGCAATGTGATTCGAGTACAGCCAGAATCATTGCAAGACGGCTTCCGTCCCAGCCCACAACGGCGCGCCGCGGTGTGCCGAGCGAGGAGGGGGAAACGAGCGCTTGTATTTCGACCAGCACCGGGCGCGTGCCTTCCATGCCTGCAAAAACCGCAGCACCCGGCGATTTTTCGTTGCGCTCGCCAAGAAACAGTTCAGACGGATTGGTCACTTCACGCAAACCACCGTCTGACATTTCAAAGACGCCGATTTCGTCGGTCGGCCCGAAACGGTTTTTGACGGTCCGCAAAATGCGATACTGATGCCCACCTTCGCCTTCAAAATAAAGAACACCATCGACCATATGTTCAACCACGCGCGGACCGGCAATCTGCCCTTCCTTGGTGACGTGGCCGACGAGAACAACGGCAGCACCTGTCTGCTTGGCATAGCGGATCATCGCTTGCGCGGAGGAACGCACTTGTGTCACCGTACCGGGCGCGGAATCTGCCATATCGGTCCAGAGTGTCTGGATCGAATCGATGATCACGAGGTCGGGCCGCTTGCCATCGGAAACAGTTGCAAGAATGTCTTCGACATTGGTTTCGGCAGCCAGTTCAACCGAAGAACTGGCAACGCCCAATCGTTGCGCACGCAGACGAATCTGCGCAACCGCTTCTTCGCCTGACACATAGACGATGCGGTGCCCGCGATTGGCAAGGGCTGCTGCTGCCTGAGTCAGGAGCGTGGATTTACCAATACCGGGATCACCGCCAATCAGGATGGCAGATCCGCGCACAAAGCCACCGCCGGTGACGCGATCAAGCTCGCTGATACCGGAAATGATGCGCGGGGCATCTTCAATTTCACCAGATAGCGAGGTGAGGGCAACCGCACGGCCTTTGCGCTTTGAAAGCATGGAGCCGGGGCCGGAACCAATGCCGCTATTGGTGCCTTCTTCGACGAGCGTATTCCACTCGCCGCAAGAGTCGCACTTACCCGCCCAGCGCGTATGAACCGCGCCACAATTCTGGCAGATGAACTGAACGCGTGCCTTGGCCATCAGGCACGCTCTTTTTTGATGAGAATACTATTCATATTGTTCCGGGATATAAGACCCCTCGGCCAGATCTGCAAATCGCGTAAACTCAGCCTGGAAGGCAAGCTTGACCGTGCCCGTTGGTCCGTGACGCTGCTTTGCGACGATAACGTCGGCAGTGCCGCGCACTTTTTCAAAATGTTGTTTCCACTCTTCATATTTCGGGTCAAACTCATCGCGGGGTTCGAGGTTTTTGACATAATATTCTTCGCGGAACACGAAAAGCACCACGTCCGCATCCTGCTCGATCGAGCCCGATTCACGAAGATCGGAGAGCTGTGGGCGTTTGTCGTCGCGGCTTTCCACCTGACGCGAAAGCTGTGAGAGCGCAATGATCGGAACATTGAGTTCCTTGCCAAGCGCTTTGAGGCCGGTGGTGATTTCGGTAATTTCCTGCACGCGGTTTTGCGCGGAAGCCTTGGATGAGCCAGTCATCAGCTGCACATAGTCGATCACCAGAACATCAAGGCCACGCTGGCGCTTGAGACGTCGCGCGCGGGCTGCAAGCTGCGCAATCGAAATACCACCGGTCTGATCGATATAAAGCGGAATCTTCTGCATGTGCTGCGAACAGGCGACCAGCTTTTCAAAATCTGATTCGGTAATATCGCCGCGGCGGATTTTCGAGGATGAAACTTCCGTTTGCTCGGAAATAATACGCGTTGCAAGCTGTTCCGCAGACATTTCGAGCGAGAAGAAACCGACAACGCCGCCGTTCTTGGCCTTCATTGTGCCATCGGCCTGCTGTTCGGCCTCATAGGCATTGGCGATGTTGAACGCGATATTGGTTGCAAGCGAGGTCTTCCCCATACCCGGACGACCCGCCAGAATGATCAAGTCGGAAGGCTGCAAACCGCCCATCTTGTTATCAAGTGTGTGAATGCCTGTAGACACCCCCGATAGATGACCATCGCGCATGAAAGCGGCATTGGCCATATCGACGGCGGTGGTGACCGCATCTTTAAAGGCCTGAAAACCGCCGTCATATCGACCGGTTTCTGCCAGTTCGAACAACCGGCGTTCGGCATCTTCGATCTGCTCTTGCGGCGCATTATCGACCGGCGCATCATAAGCAACGTTCACCATGTCTTCGCCAATGCCAATCAAAGCGCGGCGCGTCGCAAGATCATAGATCGCGCGGCCATAGTCTTCGGCATTGATGATGGTGACGGCTTCGGTCGCAAGGCGCGCCACATATTGGAATACGGTCAAATCACCGATCTTGCCTTCATTTGGCAGGAAGGTCTTCATCGTGACCGGATTGGCCATTTTGCCAACGCGAATGAGATCGGTCGAAATCTCATAGATGCGACGATGCAAAGGCTCAAAAAAATGGGTCGGCTTCAGAAAGTCGGAAACACGGTAAAACGCATCATTGTTGATCAGAATAGCACCCAACAGTGCCTGTTCTGCTTCAATGTTGTGAGGAGCTTCCCGATAAAGCGCGTCTTTTTGATCGCGCGCATCGTCAAGTTTGCGTACCGCCGCTTCCGCCATGTTCGTCTATCCTGTCTCTGATCTTCCCAGCTAGGCCTGAAGTGAAGCCAAACGCAACGCAGCCTCAAGGTGATTCCTGCTGGAAGTGACAAGCTATACCATGATTCACAGGCTTCCACAGTTCGCTGTTCAATCTTTTGCACGGAGGCTTGACGAGCGTTGTGATCCATAATGGCGGCTGCTACGAAACAAAAAAACAAACCTCAGAGGGATTCTTTGCATGCGTTATCGTCTTTTATCTGCATGGCTGTCAGCCATCGCTTTTTTTTCACTTTTGTCGCTTCCTGTGGCCGCAGCGGAGCCGATCAAGGTTAAGGTTTTTATCGCGGCAATGTTCGAGATTGGCAAAAATAGCGGTGATCGCGCTGGCGAATTTCAGAACTGGTATGAACGCTATTGGAAAGATGCAAAACCCATCAAGGTAAAAGGCGCTTTCAAGCCGGTCTATTGCAATGACGATGGTGTGTGTGGGGCGGTCCTTGGCATGGGAAAAGTCAACTCGTCTGCCAGCATGCAGGCGATTCTGCTCGATCCGGCCTTTGATTTCTCAAAAAGCTATTACGTTTTGTCTGGGGTTGCAGGCACTCCGCCTTCGCGTGGGACGATCGGGGATGTGAGTTGGGCGACATGGCTTGTTGATTATGATCTTGGGCACCGTTGGGCGCCGGAAGAAGGCAAATCGGGTGAACCGGTGTTTATGCCACGCAAAGGCTATGAAGATTATCGCGTTTTCAAGCTCAATCCCGATCTGGTCGCCGCTGCCATGCGTCTTGGCAAAGACGTGAAGCTCGAAGATTCCAAAGAAGCTCAAGCTTACCGCATGCGTTACCCCAATAAAGCCGCACAGTCAGCGCCATCTTTGAAGGAAGGTACCCATATGACGGGTGATACGTTCTTCCACGGTCCGGGCCTGTCTGATGAAGCACAGTATATTGCTAAGCTTTACGGTGCGGATGACTATCTGATCACTGAAATGGAAGCAGCGGCGATTGCGCTTGTTATCAAGCGTCAGTTCGGAACAGACCGCATTCTCAGTTTGCGCGGCGCGGTCAATTTTGATCAGGGCAATCCGAACGAAACAACACTCCAGCACCTTGATCCGGCACCCGGTGAAACCGCAGGTGGTTTCGCTGAAACAGTCAGGAACATCTATCTTGTCGGTGCGCCGGTCGTCGATGACATCACAACCAACTGGGACAAGTGGGAAGCCGGTGTTCCGCAAGAAAAGTAAGGTGAGGTGGTCTGTGTGAGCGATTCACGCAGACCATTTTTCCAGCTTGTCTTTTTATGCTTTCACGCGCTTTTTTGGCATTTGCGTTTCGCTGTTGGCGCCTTTGGGCGCGCTATCGAGCCTTTTTAAGCGCTTTTCCTCTGCCTCAATGTAATTGCGTGTGAGCGGAACAGCTTCCTGCTTGTGCGCAATTTGAATGTGGAACACCATCATATTCTGCCAACGGAACGCACTTTCAGAAGCAGCAAGATAAAACTCCCACATACGGCAGAAGCGCTCGTCATACAGCGCCTTGGCTTCCTCGCGGCGAGCCATAAAAGCATAGCGCCATTCTTTGAGCGTTTCCGCATAATGAAGCCGTAGGATTTCAATGTCAGTCACATAAAGTCCTGCCTTTTCGATATGCGGGAGGACTTCTGAAAGGGCAGGGATATAGCCACCGGGGAAAATATATTTGCGGATGAATGGATTGGTTGCACCGGGACCATCTGCGCGGCCTATAGCGTGGAGCAGAAAAACACCATCCGGTTTCAACAGCCGCGCGGCATGCTGGAAATATTCCGCAAAGTGACCAACACCCACGTGTTCAAACATGCCAACTGATACCAGCCGGTCAAACTGATCATCAATGTTGCGATAGTCGGTAAGCTGAAACTTTGCGCGGTCCGTGAGATCTTCCTCGGCGGCGCGTCTATTGGCAATAGCGTGCTGTTCTTCTGAAAGCGTGACACCGGTCACATTGGCTTTGAGATAACGGGCGAGATAAAGCCCCATACCACCCCAGCCACAACCAATATCCAATATCTTATCGCCTTCATTGGCGAGAAGTTTCGCTGCAATATGGCGTTTCTTCGCGAGTTGGGCTTCAGCCAGTGTCGCAGTTGGCGTTTCGAAATAGGCGCAGGAATATTGCTTGTCCGGATCAAGAAAGAGATCGTAAAGCGCGCCTGAAAGATCATAATGGCTTTTGATATTGCTGGATGAGCGCGCAATGGTATTCATTTGCTGGAAGCGACGCAACAGCACCCGAATTTTGCCGACGGCTTTCATCCATGGCTCGGTCGCAGCCGTAGGACCTGTGTTTTCGAAGACGATCTTGAGCAGATTATAGATGTCGCCATCAATAAAATCGATTTCGCCATCCATGAAACATTCGGCTAGTTTTAACTCTGGATCAAACGCCACCGCGCGTTCGGCACGACGCGTATTAAAACGCATGTGAACCGGTTCCCCGGTCTTGTCCCCATATTGAAAAACATTCCCATCAGAATCGGTGACCGACAGATCACCCACTTTGATCATATGCACTAAAACTGTTCGCAGCATTGCATGCATAGGCCCCATCTCCCTCCTCAGAGCGCCTTGCGTCCACAGGACGCGCAAGAGACGCTCTAATCTTCAGGTTCGCATCGTGTTTTCCAAAATCGATTCCGATTTTGGGTCGATGCATGATTGGAGCAAGTGCAAACATTCGTACGGTTGCATGGCAGAGCGGCGTGTTCCCTGAATTATGCGCCGCGCTGTCATCAGATTTTCAGGCAATTCCCCTTCGGTCAATTGGCCTCTGGCTTATAGCCTGAGCAAGCACGAACGTTTCCGTCAGCACCCTCTCCAATCACAATCTAATATGAAGAATAGGCAAATTTTCTGATCTGAAAAGAGAAAATGCCCGACAGAGACCGCCGGGCATGATCATATAAAGTTTACCATTGTGGGAATGCCTGCAATAAAAGCAGGCACGCACAACTCAATCGATGGCTAAATTAAGCCTGATCTTCTGCTTCTTCGTCTTCGTCGAAGAATTCTTCAGCAAGAGGAGCTTCTTCGATGCCGTAGATGGCTTCGATCGAAGTCAGGTCTTCACCCTTTGCCTGACGTTCAGCTTCTTCAGTTGAACGAGCGATATTTACGGAAACCGTAACTTCGACTTCAGGATGCAGCGAGATGACGATTTCATGCACGCCAATGGCCTTGATTGGATGCTTCAGTTCAACCTGGTTGCGGTGCAGGTTGAAGCCATTTGCAGTGATGATGTCAGCGATGTCACGGGTCGAAACCGAGCCGTAGAGCTGACCGGTTTCACCAGCCGAACGAACAACGATGAAGGATTCGCCATCAAGCTTGGTTGCAACGGCTTCAGCTTCTGTCTTGCGCTCAAGGTTCTGAGCTTCGAGCTGTGCGCGCTGGCCTTCGAACTTCTTGAGGTTGGCTTCGTTGGCACGAAGAGCCTTGCCCTGTGGCAGAAGGAAGTTACGGGCAAAGCCGTCCTTAACCTTGACAGTGTCGCCCATCTGACCGAGGCGAGCGATGCGTTCCAGAAGAATAACGTCCATTTGAGTTTCCTTTCGAGATTTAAATTTGGATTTATTGGTTGTCTGTGTTCGGAATTTTCGAAATTGGTGCGCCGCGCGATGTATCGAAAAGGCCGAAAACCATGAAGACGACAAGCAGGAATGCGAAGAGTATGATCGCGACATAGATGAGCCAGAGCGCGACCGGGCGCCATGGCTTGCCACGCGTGCGCTGATGGAAGGTCGCAAGACCTGCAATCATGAAACCGAAGCTCAGTGCACCCGCAACCACCGTCGCAATGAGACCGGCAGGGCCCGGCAAGAATGCAACAGCAAGTGCGACCGCAAAAACCAAAAGCGCTGGGCGTGGCATCCGCATGGTTGCGGGCCAGTCATCACGCGGACGGCGCAGCCGGCCCGAAAGGGCGGTCAGCCGCAGAGCCAGATAAAGATTGCCGACGAGAATAGCCAGGCACGCTGCAGGCTGAACTGCTGGCAGTGCCACCATCAAAAGCGCACTGACATTCTGGCGCATCTCGTCGCTTGGCGTGAATTGTGGGTCAGCGGCTGCGAGGCTGTCGATCAAGGTGTTGGCGAATTCTCGTGCCAAATCTGGTCCGAAGCCCAGAATAAAACCGATGATGATGAAGCTTGCAGCAACCATCAGCGCGAGACGGAAAACGATGTCCGACAGCGGATACCAGACCATCAAATCCTTCGGGCCGCCGAGTTCGGAGGCAGGGCGGGCAAGACCTGAAAGATAAGCAGCGATCGCCGCTGGCGCATAGCTTGTCAGAGCCATAAGCAGCGCTGCTAAAGGTGCTGCAACGACACCAACAGCAAGGGTGGCGCAAGCAGCAGCGATAATCCCCGCGCTCGAACCCCAGCCCAGTGCAGCAACAAAAATCGGTAGCGGTGTCAGGAAATAGAGAACCACCGCCATACCCGACTGGGCGATGACGCCAGACGACATCAGTGCCGAGGCAAGCCCCGCCAATATGCCGACTCCAATGATGGTTCCATTGAACTTCATAAATTCGCTGTCCTGCTCCGGCTTTCCCGGTTTTGCAGTTAGAGGCGGCGTTTCCACGCGATAGCCCCAACTTGGGATTTTCGTACTCCGGTTACGCCCATCGTATCCGGGAAGAATCGGGAGGCGAAGAATCGCCTCCCCAAAAGTCTTACTTCACTCAGACCTTACTTAACAACGTATGGAAGCAGGCCGAGGAAACGAGCGCGCTTGATCGCCTTGGCGAGTTCACGCTGCTTCTTCTGGCTGACAGCCGTAATACGCGAAGGAACGATTTTGCCGCGTTCCGAAATATAACGCTGCAGGAGCTTGATGTCCTTGTAGTCGATCTTCGGTGCATTTGGACCTGTAAAAGGGCAGGTCTTGCGACGACGATGGAAGGGACGACGGGTTGGGATCTGATTGATATCAACCATGATTATGCTCCTTCGCCAGCTTCATTGTCACGTGGACGACGTGGGCCACGATCACCGCGATCACCACGGTCGAAACCGCCTTCACGTGGACGGCGTGGGCCGCGGTCATCACCATCGCGGTCACGACGTTCGTCGCGGCGCGAAAGCATAGCCGACTGGCCTTCTTCGTGTTCTTCAACGCGGATGGTCATGAAACGAAGAACGTCTTCGTTGATACGCATCTGGCGTTCCATTTCAGCAACGGCTGCTGCCGGTGCATCAATGTTTACGAGCGTGTAATACGCCTTGCGATTCTTTTTGATGCGGTAGGTGAGGGGACGAAGACCCCAGTTTTCAACCTTACCGACCTTGCCGCCATTAGCTTCGAGGACACCCTTGTACTGTTCGACGAGAGCGTCGACCTGCTGCTGGGAAATGTCCTGGCGGGCAAGAAGCACATGTTCATAAAGAGCCATTGGCTTTGCCTTTCTTCTGTTTCATTTCGCTGACACTAACGGCTAAGCCTCTGCGACTTCTCTTTTGCCGGAAAACCGGAGAAGAAAGGACGCTTGGGTAAAGACAATCGAGAGCGGAGACACGGGAGGCAGAAGCGCTTACGACTTCCACGGACAATTCAACAAAGTGTTGAAGAACTGCACGCTCCTCCGTTCAGCCCCCAGCTAATGCCAGCAACGAACGGGCGCTCAATACGTGCTTTTCCCCTGCTTTGCAAGCGTTGGGGGGCGTAAAAAACCACAAATACTTGACTTTTCGCCCTGTGATGGGGCACATCGCGCAAAATTGTTGTATTAAAGTGAGGCATTCATGGCGGTAGCATTCACCTTTCCGGGGCAGGGTAGCCAGGCAGTTGGCATGGGCAAAGCTTTGGCCGAGCAGTTCGCTGAAGCGCGCGCTGTTTTCGAGGAAGTGGACGCGGCTCTGGGTGAAAAGCTTTCCGCCACGATGTTCGAAGGCCCGGAAGATGTGCTCACTCTGACCGCCAATGCGCAGCCGGCCTTGATGGCGGTTTCCATTGCGACGCTGCGCGTCATGGAAGCGCAGGGCTTTTCGTTGAAAGACAAGGTTGCCTATGTTGCCGGCCATTCGCTTGGCGAATATTCAGCCCTTTGTGCTGCCGGTACTTTTTCGCTCGCCGATACCGCGCGTCTGTTGCGCATTCGTGGCAATGCGATGCAGAAGGCTGTTCCGGTTGGTGAAGGCGCAATGGCCGCCATTATCGGTCTTGAGCACAGCGATGTTGAATCCATCTGCGCGGAAGCCAAAGCTTCTGGCCCGGTCCAGATCGCAAATGACAATGGCGGCGGTCAGCTTGTGATTTCAGGCGCCAAGGCTGCTGTAGAACTTGCAGCTTCGCTTGCTTCTCAAAAGGGCGCCAAGCGCGCCATCATGCTGCCTGTCTCTGCACCGTTCCATTCGACACTGATGGCTCCTGCTGCCGATGCCATGCGCGAAGCGCTGGCACAAGTTGAAAAGCACAATCCGGTTGTACCGCTCATTGCCAATGTGCGCGCGGCACCTGTGACGGATGCCAATGAGATTGCCGATTTGCTGGTTGAACAGGTCACAGGCCAGGTGCGCTGGCGCGAAACTGTCGAATGGTTTGCAGGCAATGGCGTCACGACGCTTTATGAAGTAGGTTCAGGCAAAGTCCTGACGGGTCTTGCGCGCCGCATTTCCAAAGATGTGAGCGGCGTAACCGTTGGTTCGGCTGAAGAAATAGCTGCGGCGCTCGCTGCATTGAATAGCTAAAGGATCTGAGATGTTTGATCTGACTGGCCGCAAGGCTCTTGTAACCGGTGCGACCGGGGGCTTAGGTGAGGCGATTGCCCGTGCACTTCATGCACAGGGCGCAATCGTCGGCCTGCATGGCACACGCGAAGAAAAGCTCAAAGAACTGGCTGCCGATCTCGGCGAGCGCACTTTCATTTTTCCTGCCAACCTTTCCGACCGCGAAGCCGTCAAGGCACTTGGTCAGAAGGCTGAGGAAGAAATGGGCGGCATCGACATTCTCGTCAACAATGCCGGCATCACCCGTGATGGCCTTTTTGTGCGTATGAGCGACGAAGACTGGGATGCGGTGCTCAATGTCAATCTGACGTCTGTGTTCAATCTGACGCGCGAATTGACCCATCCGATGATGCGCCGCCGCAATGGCCGTATCATCAATATTACGTCGATTGTCGGTGTGACTGGCAATCCGGGTCAGGCAAATTATTGCGCGTCCAAGGCTGGTTTGATCGGCTTTTCGAAGTCGCTGGCGCAGGAAATCGCAAGCCGTAATGTCACGGTGAACTGCATTGCTCCGGGCTTCATCGAATCGGCGATGACCGACAAGCTGAACGAGAAGCAGAAGGAAGCAATCATGGGCAGTATCCCCATGAAGCGTATGGGCGTTGGTGGTGATATTGCTGCTGCGGTTGTTTATCTGGCAAGCGACGAAGCCGCATACGTGACTGGTCAGACGCTGCATATCAATGGCGGCATGGCTATGATTTGATGGTCTTTTACAGGCTGTTCAATCAATATTTTACGGTATAAAAAGTCTTAAAGTCGGATGGTGAAAACCAAAATGCGCTTTGCCTCGCTCAAGAAGCATGGTAATGCGCCCGACGAGAGTTCCGGTGTTTCGATAGAGAGATGCCGTAATCCTGTTCCGCAAGGAATATCCACAGGATGTCTGTCAAAGGAAGTGTACTCTAAACTTGGCAGGCATCTTATAACTTGATTACAATCATGCATGCCGCTAACCAAGGCAGAGCAAGTAAACAAACAGGTCGAGGTTCCGACATGAGCGATACCGCAGAGCGCGTCAAGAAAATCGTTGTTGAGCATCTGGGTGTAGATGCCGACAAGGTCACCGAAGGTGCAAGCTTCATCGATGATCTTGGTGCAGACAGCCTCGACACCGTCGAGCTGGTCATGGCTTTCGAAGAAGAATTCGGCGTTGAAATTCCTGATGACGCAGCAGAAACGATCCTCACGGTCGGCGACGCTGTAAAGTTCATCGATAAGGCTTCTGCCTAATCTGAGCTTAAGGGCTGGGATTCTTCCGAATCCCGGCCCTGCTTGTCTTCTGGTCAGGCGTTTAAGCCCTGTGCCCGGAAAAAGCGAAGAGCGATTGCTGGAAATGGCCCGATGCGGTCGTTTCATATGCAGTTCGATATTTAAGTGAGCATCGTCCGTATGAGGCATTTTCGCCTGCGGGATGGCTCCAATGAAATTTATCAAATTTAAGGGGTGGATATGAGGCGTGTCGTCATCACCGGTCTTGGTTTGGTGTCGCCGCTGGCAAGCGGTGTCGAAGAGACCTGGAAACGTCTTGTTGCCGGTGAAAGCGGTGCTCGCCGCATCACAGAGTTTGAAGTTGATGACCTGGCCTGCCAGATCGCCTGCCGTATTCCGGTTGGCGATGGCACCAATGGCACCTTCAATCCCGACCTCCATATGGAACACAAGGAACAGCGCAAGGTTGATCCGTTCATCGTTTATGCGGTCGGCGCTGCCGATCAGGCATTGGACGATGCAAACTGGCATCCGGAAAGCGACGAAGATCAGATTCGCACCGGCGTTCTGATCGGTTCCGGTATTGGTGGTATTGAGGGCATTGTTGAAGCTGGCTATACGCTGCGCGACAAAGGCCCCCGCCGTATTTCGCCTTTCTTCATTCCCGGTCGTCTGATCAATCTGGCTTCCGGCCATGTTTCCATCAAACACGGACTGCGCGGCCCCAACCATTCCGTGGTAACGGCGTGCGCAACCGGAACTCATGCCATTGGCGATGCAGCGCGTCTGATCGCTTTTGGCGATGCAGATGTGATGGTTGCCGGTGGTACGGAATCGCCGGTTAGCCGCATTTCGCTGGCAGGTTTTGCCGCATGCAAGGCGCTGTCCACCAAGCGCAATGACGATCCGACCGCAGCTTCGCGTCCTTATGACAGTGACCGCGATGGTTTCGTCATGGGTGAGGGTGCAGGCGTTGTGGTTCTCGAAGAGCTGGACCATGCTCTTGCACGCGGTGCAAAGATTTACGCCGAAGTGGTTGGCTATGGCCTTTCGGGTGACGCTTATCACATCACGGCTCCAACCGAGAGCGGCGAAGGTGCAGAGCGCTGCATGGTTGCGGCACTGAAGCGTGCAGATATTGCTCCTGATCAGGTTGATTACATCAATGCACATGGCACGTCGACCATGGCCGATACAATCGAACTGGGTGCCGTTGAACGCGTCGTCGGTGATGCGGCTTCGAAGATTTCCATGTCTTCGACAAAATCCGCAATCGGCCATCTGCTTGGTGCTGCTGGCGCTGCAGAAGCGATCTTCTCAACGCTGGCAATTCGCGACAACATTGCGCCACCAACGCTTAATCTGGACAATCCGGCGGTCGAAACCAAAATTGATCTGGTTCCGCACAAAGCGCGCGAACGCAAAATCGATGTGGCTTTGTCGAATTCGTTCGGCTTTGGTGGCACAAACGCTTCGTTGGTTCTGCGCCGTTACTCTTGAGTAGATTACTAAGAAATGACGATTTATTCAAAAACGCGGGGATTTCTCCGCGTTTTTGCCAAAATATAACCCGATGCGATGTTTAAACCTGCTAATTGCGTTAGTGTGATCTGACAGAATTTGTTTGATTTGTATGCCGTTTCATATGAGGTTCAGGACGAGGTGATGGAGTGAGTTCAGAAGAAAAGCCCGGAGCCGGTCCTGCTGAGCAGCAGCCACAGGCTACCGCAACACCTGAACAGGCCGCGGCATCCAAGCCTTTCGTGCCAAAGTCGGCTTCAGAGGCTCTTCGCCCGGAACCGGGTACGCCGCCGCCGCGTAAGCGGTCGCGTCATGCGCGTAGCCAGATCGTCGTCTTCATGAATTTCATGTTGTCGCTGCTGGTGCTGCTTCTGCTTGGCGCCTCGGCGCTGTTCTATTTTGGCAAGCTTCAGTTTGACGCTGCTGGTCCTCTGACCGCGGAAACCACCTTCCTCGTGAAGCGTGGTGCCGGTGTGTCGGAAGTTTCCAACAGCCTCGAAAACCGCGAAATCGTCAGTGATGCCCGTATTTTCCGTTATGGTATGCGCGCTTACGGTCATGAAAATGATCTGAAAGCTGGCGAATATGCCATCCCAGCCGGTGCGACGATGCGCGATGTGATGAATATTCTCATCAGTGGCAAGTCGATCATGTATCCGCTGACAATCCCGGAAGGCCTGACGGTCAAGCAGGTCTTCGATCGTATTTCGGCAGATCCAATATTGGTTGGCGACATGCCAAAAGAAATGCCGCCGGAAGGCGGGCTTTTTACCGATACGCTTAATTTCACACGCGGTACAACGCGCGAAGAAATCATCAACCGCATGATTGCATCGCAGCAGAAGCTGATTGATGAAACGTGGGAGAAGCGTCGCCCTGATCTGCCGATCAAGGACAAGAATGAGTTCGTGACGCTTGCTTCGATTGTTGAAAAAGAAACGGGCATTGCTTCGGAGCGCCCGCATGTGGCTTCGGTCTTTGTCAATCGTTTGAACAAGGGTATGCGCATCCAGTCCGATCCGACGATCATCTATGGATTGTTTGGCGGTGCAGGTAAGCCATCCGATCGCCCGATCTTCAAGTCGGACCTCGAAAAGCCAACGCCATATAATACTTATATTATCAATGGACTTCCGCCGACACCCATTGCCAATCCGGGTCGTGCAGCGCTTGAAGCTGTGGCCAATCCGCTGGATACGGAAGACCTCTATTTCGTGGCGGATGGGACAGGCGGTCATGTCTTTTCCAAGACCTTGGCCGAACATAACGCCAATGTGCGCAAATGGCGTGCGGTTGAACAGGAAAAGAACCAGCTACAGCAGCAAAACACCGCCCAGTAATGGGCGGTTTTATTTCGCATTGAGGGAAAGAGCATATGGCGCTTCAGAGTATGACGGGGTTTGCGCGCCACGCGATGCAATATGGCGCAGCGGATAATGAAGCGCGCATCGTTTGGGAAGTTCGCTCGGTCAATGGCAAGGGACTGGATCTGCGGCTGCGTCTGCCACAGGGGCTGGAAATCGCTGAACACGCCGTGCGCTCGCTTCTGGCGCGCTATTTTTCACGCGGCAACTTTCAGGCCAGTCTCGCGGTTGAACGCGCAGAAGCGCAGGCAGGCTTCACCATCAATAAAGCGATGCTTGATGAGGTGCTGAAACTTGGTGCGGAACTACAGGCCCGCCATGGACTTCAGCCTGCAAGCGTTGATGGCATTCTGTCACTGCGCGGAGTTATCGATCAGGCACAGGTCAGCGATGACGAAAATGCCCGTGCAGGCCTTGAGGCCGCGGTCGTTGCGGCTTTTGAGGGGGCGCTGAAAGCGATTGCCGAAGCGCGCACGCATGAGGGACAGTCGCTTTTCACTATTTTATCCGGGCATGTCGATACGATTGAACGACTGACGCAGGAAGCACGCAATGATCCATCCCGCAGCATAGAAGCCATTCGTACAAAGCTGAACAATCAAGTGGCTTTGCTGATGGAAACCGGACGCGATTTTGATGACGCGCGGCTTTATCAGGAAGCGGCTTTTCTGGCGACAAAGGCAGATATTCAGGAAGAGCTGGACCGGCTTGAAACCCATGTGGCGTCTGCGCGCAAGCTACTTGCTGACGGAGGCCCAATCGGGCGCAAGCTTGACTTTCTTTCACAGGAATTTAATCGCGAAGCCAATACGCTTTGCTCAAAATCGAATGCAGCATCGATCACGGCAATCGGCCTTGAGCTGAAAGCGGTTGTCGATCAGTTTCGCGAACAGGTACAGAATCTGGAGTAACGGAAAATGGCCATCTCTTCGGTCGAATATGGCATTGCACGCAGAGGCTTGATGGTGGTGATTTCGTCGCCATCGGGCGCGGGAAAATCCACAATCGCGCGGCAGCTGCTCAGTGATCCGGATATGAAACTGTCGCTGTCGATCTCCGTCACCACACGTGAGCGTCGCCAGAGCGAAATCAACGGCGTCCATTATCATTTCATCACCAAGCGTGAATTTGAACGGCTGCGTGATAATGACGAGTTGATCGAATGGGCGGAAGTGCACGGCAATTTCTACGGAACATTGCGCCAGACCGCTGAGGAAGCGCTTGCGGACGGCCAGGACATGCTGTTTGACATCGACTGGCAGGGGGCCGAGCAATTGCAGGCCAAAATGCCTGCCGATGTGGTGTCGATCTTCATTCTGCCGCCCACGATGCGCGAATTGCAGAACCGTCTTAACCGCCGGGCGGAAGATGCCGCTGATGTGATCGAAACCCGTTTGCAGAATGCGCGTTTTGAAATCCAGAAATGGGTGAAATACGACTATATCGTCATCAATGAAGACCTTGAGCGCTCCTATTCCGGCATCAAAGGGATTATCGTTGCCGAGCGTCTGCGCCGCGATCGCCGTCCGGGCCTTTTTGATTTTGTCGAAGGGCTTTTGGAGGAAAACCCGGAAATCTGAAAGCAGGCAGAGAGCGGCACCGGAAGGCATACGGGTGAATGCTATTCGGGCTCGCACGACCAATACGCTCAATCGCGCACAGGGCGGCAATCCTGATCGACCTATAGGATTGCCGCCATAACACCTATGGGACGGGCGGAACGACATTGCAAAAACCGCTCTGTGGCTCGCATCCGACAATCAGGATTGGTGAGCAGAACGGTGATCACGGTTACCGATGGGCTGAGTGCTTGATCGCAATAAAAATTGCACGGAATGATAATTTCAATCAAGCAGAATGAGGATCGCATCCACCACGGCCAGCGTGAAAAGCAGGGCGATCATGCTCGCCGCCGCAATCACCATCATGCGCTTCTGGCGTGAGTGCTTCTCAGGCTGTTTTCCGCTCCAGTCATATGGCGTTTCAGGCATCGTCTCCTCCGTCACAC
The DNA here is from genome assembly GCF_044435015.1 of Ochrobactrum sp. S1502_03. NCBI lineage: Bacteria > Pseudomonadati > Pseudomonadota > Alphaproteobacteria > Hyphomicrobiales > Brucellaceae > Ochrobactrum > Ochrobactrum sp. S1502_03. Next base: position 127,540 of record NZ_JAYEXN010000003.1, on the reverse strand, counting down.
AATCCTGAATGAGTTTGCACTTTATACGCTTTGGATTGCAATATGATGGCCTTTATCAAATTGCTGTTTCGCTGGCACGCCTGATTGCGTTGAGAATACGGCTCCGTATCATGCCGCTGACAGGCCGGATCAGATACCAGTAAGGTGTGAAACGCCGGTGGCTGGCGCGGTCCGGGCAAAAAATACGCGTCTCGGTGACAAGGCGCGTTTTGCCGTCTTGTTCGGTTGCGGTGAAGGCCAGTGCAAGCTTTGCAACGCCGGGTACCTTGAAAGCCAGATAATCGTCAGCGCTTTGCATCTGATAGAGGCCGAAATCCGTTTTCCAGAATTGCCCCACGAGTCCGTAAACCAGTGCTTCGCCGGGCCGATGTTCGAGCAGTGTAAATTCATGCAGGCCAAAAGGTGGCGCAACAGCCTTTTCGCGCCCACGCAATTGTGCAAGCGCGCGCATAGGCATTTCACGCAATGCAATCATGCTGCGGAAAAACGCGTCTGTTTCGGGCCGGTAGCTCATGGCTGCCCGCAAGACGACTTCCGGTGAAGCGCTGACATCACAACCATGCACTTCGCTGAAACCATAATCTGGCAGATATTTGTTGATCAGTTGCATGAGCAGGATTTAAACCGCCGTGCCGCCGACCGTCACCTGATCCATGCGAAGGTGCGGCTGACCAACGCCGACCGGAACCCATTGTCCGCCCTTACCGCAATTGCCGGAGCCGGTATCAAGTTTCATGTCATTGCCAATCATCGAAATACGCTGCATCGCATCCGGGCCATTGCCGATCAGCATTGCGCCCTTGATCGGCGCGCCTATCTTGCCGTCTTCGATCATATAGGCTTCCGTGCAGCCGAACACGAACTTCCCGGAGGTGATGTCGACTTGTCCGCCACCAAAAGAGACGGCATAAATCCCCTTCTTCATGGAAGCGATGATCTCTTCCGGTGATTTGTCACCCGACAGCATATAGGTGTTGGTCATGCGCGGCATAGGGGCGTGTGCATAGGATTCACGCCGCCCGTTGCCGGTAGCACTCATCCCCATCAGGCGCGCGTTTTGACGGTCCTGCATATAATTGACGAGCTTACCATCTTCGATCAGCACCGTGCGATTGGTCGGTGTTCCTTCGTCATCAATGGTCAGCGAGCCGCGACGCTCGGAAATCGTGCCATCATCAACGACCGTGACGCCCTTCGATGCAACCTGCTGACCGAGCAGACCTGCAAAGGCAGATGTTTTCTTGCGGTTGAAGTCGCCTTCAAGTCCGTGACCGACCGCTTCATGCAGCATGACGCCCGGCCAGCCGTTGCCAAGCACAATGTCGTAAGTGCCAGCGGGCGCGGGGATGGCTTCCAGATTGACGAGCGCCTGACGCAGTGCTTCATCGGCAACGCCTTGCCAGCTTTCGGTGGTGATGAAATCGCCAAAGCCTTTGCGTCCGCCGAGTGTGTGCGAGCCGGATTCCTGACGGTCACCATTGCCGGCCACAACCGAAACACTCAGGCGCACCATCGGGCGAATATCGCGCACGAAATGGCCATCGGCACGTAGAATTTCCACCTGCTGCCATGATCCGGCGATGGAAACAGAAACCTGCCGCACTTTGGGGTCTTTGGCGCGTAAATAAGCGTCTATCTTTTGCAAAAGCTGAACCTTTGCATCAAAGGTTGGCGAGCCGATCGGGTTTTCGTCGGTATAAAGATGGCGGTTGGTGCCTGCGGGGGCGGCGGCATAGGCGCCGCTGTGGCCCGTTAAAGTGGCTGAAACGGCCTCGGAAGCGCGCTTGAGCGCTGCAAGTGACAAGTCTCCGGCATGGGCATAGCCAATGGCTTCGCCGGAAACTGCGCGCAGACCAAACCCCTGATCCTGATTGAAAGAGCCAGTTTTGAGGCGTCCATTGTCGAAAACAAGTGCTTCCGCCTCCCGATATTCCATGAACAGCTCGCCATCGTCACTGCCCTTCAGGCTTTGCGAAACAAGGCGTTCTATATCGTCGCGGTTGGCATCGAAACTATCGATCAGGCTCTTCATAAAATAAATCCTGCGGCATGTGTTTGCCACAGGATGTAAGCGTTAAATCGGTCGAGAACAACCTTGAGCTTATGGCAAAGCGTCGAAGCCTTCGCCAAATCCCTTTAAATCTACAGGAATGCCCACACCTTCTTCAGGCGTTTGGAAGACGATGAAGGTTGCAGACTTGCCGTTGCGAAACGTCTTGAGCAGCTCATCTTCAAGGATGACCTCTGCATAGCAGCCATCTTCAAAGCAGCGCACAAAATAAGCGCGACCGATATCCTTGCCATCGACATTGAGGCCAAGGCCGTTTGGCAGCAGCACGCCGAGTGGGGCGAGAACGCGCAGGATGCGCGCTTTGTTGTCGGCTGTCTTCAGAACCACAACCGATAGACCAAGTTCTGGGCGTTTAGCCGCAACCACGTTTTGGATAAGCGCGCATTGTTCGGTCTTGGCACCCGCTGGCGTATCGCAGAGAATTGCCCACGCACCATGCTGCGACTTGAGCGTGCCACTCTGCTGCGGTGTTGCTGGCGATTGCGGCTGTGCTGCCGGTGCCTGCGTTGGCGCTGGAAGCTGCGCGGGCTTTTCCTGCGCTAGGGATGGCGTTGTTGCGACTGCCACAGCAAGAGCAGCACCCGTTGCAAGGGTGGCAAAACGAGGGAAAATCGAGCAGCGGGCGGATGGACGGAAAAACATGAAATCTCCAGATCGAATCACCGTGACGTTACCGTGCGAAGCAGGCCGTGAAAAGCTATTGTCGCCTCCGGGCCTTAATCGCAAAGGCAATGCCGGTTTTGCACCCAGATGCGTCCCAAGATGCGTTTGGGCAGTTATATCCATTTTCGATCGGCACGGTAACGGAAACCTCTTGCTAAATCATGGCTTCATTATGGGTTTCTGTGGGTTTTCCCAAGTTTTCGTCATGCAAAGAACCTCAAGCAAGCGCGCAGGATGCGGGGCTCTGACGCAGGGCTGCGCGCAAAAATGCCGCACAGGAACATATTCGCCTCGCTTGCGGTGTGCGGTAAGGTGTGGTTTGAACGCTGACGGGGGATACGGCCGTCTTAACGTCCGGCGTCCAAGCCTGCAAGGGCGAAAAGGGAGAGAGTTCTGGTGGATAAATTTGTTGCCACAACGAGGGGCGCCGTCGTTGGTGCTATCGCATTGCTGTGGACAAGCGGTGCCGCTCTGGCGGATCAGCCGCGTCCGTGGGAAATGACATTTCAAGCTGCTGCTACGGGCATTGCCGAGCAGATTCATTGGTTCGAGCGTTATACGCTCTGGTTTATCGTACCCATCACACTGCTTGTGCTGGTTTTGCTGTTCTGGTGCGCTTTCAAGTTTCGCGCGAACGCAAATCCTGAACCATCCAAGACCAGCCACAATACGGCAATTGAGGTCATCTGGACGGTGGGTCCGGTGATTGTACTGCTTTTTCTGGCGGTGCCATCATTCCAGCTCCTGACGGCGCAATATTCGCCCGAAGATCCTTCGCTGACCGTCAAGGCGACGGGGTATCAGTGGTACTGGGGCTATGAGTATCAGACCGAGACGCCGGTCAGTTTTGATTCTCTTATCCTAAAGGATGGAGAGCGGGCTGCGGCTGGCAAAGAAAACCGCGCTATCTATCCGCGTCTTCTGACTGTTGACAATGAAGTTGTCGTGCCGGTTGGAACGACAGTCCGTCTTCTGGTCACCGCCGCCGATGTTATCCATTCATGGACAATTCCGGCTTTTGGCGTGAAGATGGATGCTATTCCGGGTCGCATCAATGAGGCTTGGTTCAAGGCTGACAAAGAAGGCCTTTATTACGGCCAGTGTTCGGAACTATGTGGCAAGGATCACGCTTACATGCCGATTGCCGTGCGTGTTGTCTCGGACGAGCAATATAACACATGGCTCACGGCCGCAGCATCGGACCTTCAGGGTGCGAACAAGGCGCTTCAGGCTGAGCTTGAAGGCGATACAAATGATAAAGTAGCTGCGGCGGGTCTTTAAGACTTCGATACGCAAGACTGTTGAAAAACGGGAGCGAATTCCATGGCTGGCACAGCAGCTCACGAGCATGGAGCCCACGACGACCATAAGCCAAAGGGCTGGGTACGCTGGGTTTACTCGACCAATCATAAAGACATCGGTACTCTTTACCTGATTTTTGCAATCACGGCGGGCATTATTGGCGGCGCATTGTCGATCGCCATGCGTGCCGAGTTGCAGGAGCCGGGCATTCAGATTTTCCATGGCCTTGCGGCGATGGTTTATGGCGTTGAGGGCGATGCTGCTCTGGATGCCGGCAAGCACATGTTCAATGTGTTCACCTCGATGCATGCGCTGATCATGATCTTCTTCATGGTCATGCCTGCATTGATCGGTGGTTATGCCAACTGGATGATCCCGCTGATGATCGGCGCGCCGGATATGGCGTTCCCACGCATGAACAACATTTCCTTCTGGCTGCTGCCACCTGCATTGCTGCTGCTGTTGATCTCGCTGTTTATGCCTGCTTCACCCGGTACATGGGGTGTTGGCGGTGGCTGGACGCTTTATCCGCCGCTTTCAACCAGTGGCCAGCCGGGACCGGCGATCGATTTCGCCATTCTGGCGCTCCATATCGCGGGCGTGTCTTCGATCCTTGGTGCGATCAACTTCATTACCACCATTCTGAATATGCGTGCTCCGGGCATGACGCTGCACAAGATGCCGCTCTTTGCATGGTCTGTCCTCGTGACTGCGTTCCTGCTTCTGTTGTCGCTGCCGGTTCTTGCAGGCGGTATTACGATGCTGCTGACAGACCGCAATTTTGGTACGACCTTCTTCTCACCGGAAGGTGGCGGTGATCCAATTCTCTACCAGCATCTGTTCTGGTTCTTCGGTCACCCGGAAGTTTACATTCTGATCCTGCCGGGATTTGGCATCGTCAGCCACATCATTTCGACCTTCTCGCGCAAGCCGATTTTCGGTTATCTCGGCATGGCCTATGCGATGGTTGCGATTGGTGTGGTCGGCTTCGTGGTCTGGGCGCATCACATGTATACGGTCGGGTTGTCACTCGATACGCAGCGTTACTTCATGTTCGCAACGATGGTGATTGCGGTGCCAACGGGCATCAAGATTTTCTCATGGATCGCGACGATGTGGGGTGGCTCTATAACCTTCCGCGCGCCGATGCTCTGGGCTGTTGGCTTCATCTTCCTGTTTACCATTGGTGGTGTGACGGGTGTGCAGCTTGCCAATGCCGGTCTCGACCGGGCTTTGCATGACACATATTATGTGGTTGCACATTTCCATTACGTGCTGTCGCTGGGTGCTGTGTTCGCAATCTTTGCAGGCTGGTATTACTGGTTCCCGAAGATGAGCGGCTACATGTACGATGAGTTCACTGCGAAGCTGCACTTCTGGGTGACGTTTGTCGGCGTTAATCTGGTGTTTTTCCCGCAGCACTTCCTCGGTCTTGCTGGTATGCCGCGTCGCTATATCGACTATCCGGATGCCTATGCGGGCTGGAACATGGTGTCGTCTTACGGCTCCTACATTTCCGGTTTTGCCGTGCTGATCTTCCTCTACAATGTGTTTGAAGCATTTGCGAAGAAGCGAGAAGCAGGTGCAAACCCATGGGGTCCGGGTGCGACAACGCTCGAATGGCAGCTTTCATCGCCGCCACCATACCATCAGTGGGAACAGTTGCCGCGTATCAAGTAACGTTTAGGACGGGGGCGAATCTGTGAAATGGGTTCGCCCTTTTGTAAAACTATGATATGTGCGAGCGGCATTCAGCTATGTCAGCCCTTGGCTGGCGTTGCGGTTCGGAAAATCCGATAGGGGTGAATGCATTTCCGGGAGGTAGGGTTTGTTGGAATACCGGTGGGCGTTCAGGGCAGGACGCGGCATCGGTCGGTTGAATTCGAGGTTGTAAAGTCAATGTCTCTGGTGGAAAAAAACACGGTTTCCGACGAAGCATTCGCACTCTCTGAGGCGACGGCGCGGGATTATCTTATCCTGCTGAAGCCGCGTGTGATGTCGCTGGTGGTATTTACCGGCCTTGTCGGTCTGGTGCTCGCACCCGGCCATATGAATCCTGTCTTGGCTGCTATCAGCATTCTTTGCATTGCGGTTGGCGCAGGTGCGTCGGGCGCGCTCAATATGTGGTATGATGCCGATATTGATGCCGTGATGAAACGCACGCGCAACCGTCCGGTTCCAGCTGGCATCATCCAGCCCAATCAGGTGCTGGCCTTTGGCCTCACACTATCAGCCTTCTCAGTGGTTACTCTTGGCCTGATGGTCAATTGGCTGGCGGGAGCACTCCTCGCTTTCACGATTTTCTTTTATGCCGTTGTTTATACCATGTGGCTCAAGCGCTCGACGCCACAGAATATTGTGATCGGCGGTGCCGCTGGGGCCTTCCCGCCAATGATTGGTTGGGCTACTGCAACGGGTGAAATCACTTGGGACAGCACCGTTCTGTTCTTGATCATCTTTTTGTGGACCCCGCCGCATTTCTGGGCACTGTCGCTCTTCACATCAAATGATTACGAAGCGGCCCGTGTTCCGATGATGCCCAATGTGAAGGGCGAATTGTCGACCCGCAGGCAGGCTCTGTTCTATGCTGTTCTGATGGCGCCGGTTGGTGTGCTGCCATGGATCATGGGCTTTGCGGGCATTTTCTATGGCGTTATTTCTGTTCTGCTCGGACTGGCATTCGTCTATTATGCATGGCGCATGTGGGCGGCTGAAACCGAAACGCAGATGTTGCTTGCAGCGCGTAAGCTTTTCCGCTTTTCGCTGATTTATCTGTCCGTGATTTTTGCGGTGCTGTTGTTTGAAGCTTTGGCGGTCAAGCTTCTGACTGGATTTGGGTTCCTGTGAGGAGCGGGCTGAATTGGAGAGTGTTGTGATTGATAAGCCAGCGCAAGAGCCGGTGAAGGAAGAGCTGGAACTGATTGTGCCGACTGAGCCGCAGAAAAAGGCACAGCGTAATCGTTCTATCGGGCTTGCAATCGCACTTCTGCTTTTTGTGGTGCTTGTCTATATCGGTACGGTCGCAAAACTCGGTGCAAACATGTTTATGCGGCCAATGTAATGACGGCCATTCATGGGATGGGATGATTTAACAACAAACTGACCAGACGTTTTCGGGAGGAGAAGATGGAAGATCAGCAGAACATCGACGAGAAGCAAAAAAAGCTCAACCGTTCCAACCGCACGGTTGCAATCGCTTGTGTTGCCTTTTTCGCCTGCATGGTCGGTGCAGCTTACGCTTCCGTTCCATTGTATCGTCTGTTCTGTCAGGTGACAGGCTACGGTGGCACCACCCAGCGCGTCGAACAATATTCCGACACCATACTCGATAAAACCATGAAGGTCCGCTTTGATGCCAATACGTCAAACGGTCTGCCTTGGGATTTCAAGCCGGTCGAGCGTGAAGTCAGCTTGCGCATTGGGGAAACCTTGATGATCAAGTATGAGGCGCAGAATCTTTTTGATCAGACGACTTACGGTCGTGCGAGCTTCAATGTCGCACCAGCCCGGGCAGGCGCTTATTTCAATAAGGTTGAATGCTTCTGCTTTACCGACACGACCTTGCAGCCCGATGAGAGCATGGAAATGCCGGTGGTGTTCTTCATCGATCCGGAGATCATCAATGATCCTGATCTGAAAGATGTGAAAACAATTACGCTTTCCTATACGTTCTTTCCGATCGAGAAGCCTGCGCCCGTGGCAAATGCGAAGGGCGTCATCGGAAACAGCGGTGGAAGCTGATTGAATACGTGCGGCACATAATGCCGCAAAGACAAACAAGCCGCACAGCTTTATGGTGTGCCGGGAAGGGAACTGCCTGATGCTGCCTTAGGCGCAAGGGCTGAAATGCATGAGAGAGGGCCCTGAGGGGTTGCATGGGGAGAGACATGGCGAACGCTCACGAAAAAAATCACGATTACCACATTATAGCGCCAAGCCCATGGCCATTTCTGAGCTCAGTTGGCGCATTTGTGCTGGCAATCGGCGGTATCGCATGGATGCGCTATATCAATGCGGGTGATCTGCCATTTTTTGGCATCAATCTGGCAACGCCATGGATATTTTTCATTGGCCTCGCGATTGTTCTTTACTGCATGTATGCATGGTGGGCTGATGCGATCAGGGAAGGCCATGAGGGGCATCATACCCGCGTTGTGGCCCTGCATCTGCGCTACGGCATGATCATGTTCATCGCCTCGGAAGTCATGTTCTTTGCTGCATGGTTCTGGGCATTTTTCGATGCAAGCCTGTTTCCGAATGAAGTGCATCAGGTCGCGCGCGCCGAATTCACCGGCGGCCAGTGGCCACCAAAGGGAATTGAGGTTCTCGATCCGCTGCATCTTCCGCTCTACAACACGGTTATCCTTCTGCTTTCAGGCACGACACTGACCTGGGCGCATCATGCGCTGCTGCACAAGGATCGCTCGGGCATGATTATCGGTTTGACGCTGACAGTGGCGCTCGGTGTGCTGTTTTCGTTTGTCCAGTATTACGAATATGTTCATGCACCTTTCGAGTTCAAAGACTCGATTTATGGCGCGACCTTCTTCATGGCGACTGGCTTCCACGGCTTCCACGTCATCATCGGAACGATCTTCCTGCTGGTTATTCTGTTCCGCGCGATGAGCGGTGATTTCACGCCGGAGCGGCATTTCGGTTTTGAAGCGGCTGCATGGTATTGGCACTTCGTGGATGTCGTCTGGCTGTTCCTGTTCTTCACCATCTATGTATGGGGTGGCTGGGGTGCACCCATGCACGGCGGATAATCCATGTGCTGATTGAATTGCAGGCGGCCTTGGAAACATGGCCGCCTTTTCCTTTTTTCCACTTTTTGTGGGGTTAACATGTCCGACCATAATCCTTACCCACCCGTCGATCCCATAAAGAGCGGCATTCTTGGTCACTGTCCGCGCTGTGATGAGGGCAAGCTGTTTAACGGGTTTTTGGCGGTTGCGCCGCGCTGTCAGGCATGTGGCCTTGATTATTCTTTTGCGGATTCAGGCGACGGTCCGGCCGCCTTTGTGATCCTTATCATCGGCGTTATTGTGGTGGGTCTGGCTCTGTGGCTGGACGTGAATTACGCGCCACCGCTCTGGGTGCATTTCATTTTGTGGGTGCCGCTGGCAATTATTCTCAGCCTTGTTGCCATGCGCGCAATCAAGGGTATTCTGATCAATATGCAATATCGCAACAAGGCGTCTCAGGGGCGTCTGGATGATGGTCAATGAACCAGATACAAAAGTCGCGCAGGTTTCCGTGGGCTACGCTGATTGCGTCTTTAATCGCATTTTTGATTCTGGTTGCATTGGGAACGTGGCAGGTTGAGCGGCTGCACTGGAAGGAAGCATTGCTTGCGTCCACAGAGCAGCGTGTTCATGAGGCTCCAATCCCTCTGGCTGAAATGGAAAAAATCTATCGCGATGAGGGATCGGTCGAATATCGTCCGGTTACGGTTTCCGGCACTTTCATGCATCAGGGTGAGCGTCATTTTCTGGCGACCTATGACGGCCAGTCTGGCTTTAATGTCTATACGCCGCTGATGCTTGAGGATGGCCGTTTTGTGCTGGTCAATCGTGGTTTTGTGCCATACGACAGGAAAGATCCTGAAACGCGGCTCGACGGTCAATTGGATGGACCTGTGACGATCACCGGCCTTGCCCGTGATCCGCTCACGTCGAAGCCGGGCTATTTCGTTCCAGACAATGACATTGCAAAGAACATCTTTTATTGGAAGGACTGGGCGGCGATGGCCGAAAGCGCGGATATTCCTTCGCTTGATGATGCCGTGCCGTTCTTTATTGATGCGGATAAGACGCCGAATTTTGGTGGTTTGCCAATCGGCGGCATTACCATCATCGACTTTCCCAACAATCACCTGCAATATGCGTTGACCTGGTACGGGCTTGCATTGGCACTGCTGGGGGTTGTCGGAACGTGGTTCTGGCGATATCGGAAGGGTGTCAGGTCTTGACAAAGACCGTGTTACAGCCCAACTCCGGCCTATGTGATTATCAAGCGAGCATGCTTCATGACCGATAAACGTCCCCCTCTGGAAATTCGCCTCTGCGGCCCGCGCGGCTTTTGCGCAGGTGTTGACCGGGCAATCCAGATCGTCGTGCTGGCCTTGAAGAAATATGGCGCGCCAGTTTATGTGCGCCATGAGATCGTACATAACCGCTATGTTGTTGAAGGCTTGCAATCGCGCGGCGCGATCTTTGTCGAGGAACTAGACGAGATACCGGCAGAGCATCGCGATCAGCCGGTGGTTTTTTCCGCTCATGGTGTGCCGAAATCTGTGCCTGCGGATGCTGAAGCCAAGAACTTGTTTTATCTTGATGCGACCTGTCCCTTGGTTTCCAAGGTTCATAAACAGGCGATGCGTCATCAGCGTCTTGGCCGTCATGTGATCTTGATCGGTCATTCCGGGCATCCTGAAGTCATCGGTACGATGGGGCAATTGCCGGAAGGCACTGTCACGCTGATTGAGACAGTGGAAGACGCACGCACAATCGAGTTTGCCGATCCTGATAATCTGGGTTTTGTAACCCAGACAACGCTTTCGGTGGACGATACGGCGGGGATCATCGTTGAGTTGCAGCGGCGGTTTCCAAATCTGACAGCGCCAGCCGCAGAATCGATCTGCTATGCTACCACCAATCGTCAGGATGCGGTGCGTGCGGCAGCACCTGGCTGCGATCTGTTTCTGATCGTGGGCGCCCCCAACTCGTCCAATTCCAAGCGCCTTGTTGAGGTGGCGGAAAAGGCCGGTGCAGGCATGTCGATGCTGGTGCAGCGCGCATCGGATATTCAATGGGATCAGATTGGCGATATTTCGGTGGTGGGACTTTCTGCCGGTGCATCCGCACCTGAAATTATCGTCGATGAAATTATGGATGCTTTCAAGGACCGCTTCACCGTCAAAATTGAACTCGCCGAGACCACGATTGAAACTGAAAATTTCCTCGTCAATCGTGAAATACGCGACGTGGAACTGACTGTGCGGGATATGGCCTTCGTCAACGGCGAAAACCGCGTCGTCGGAATACCAAAGTTCATGCAAGGGAAATAAGCGGCATGGCCGTCTATACAGATATAAACGAAATCGAGCTTGGCGCTTTTCTAGAACAATATGATATCGGTGCGCTGACATCCTATAAGGGCATTGCGGAAGGCGTGGAGAACACCAATTATCTTCTGCATACCACGACAGGCTCTTTCATTCTCACACTTTACGAAAAGCGCGTGAACCGTGATGAGCTTCCGTTTTTCCTGAATTTGATGGAGCATCTTTCAAGGCGCGGTCTGGAATGCCCGCAGCCTGTTGTCCGTCGTGATGGTGTGACGATTGGTGAGCTTGCAGGGCGTCCGGCAGCCATCGTCACCTTCCTTGAAGGCATGTGGATGCGTAAGCCCACGGTTGCACATTGCGAAGAGGTTGGTCGCGGACTGGCTGAAATGCATCTGGCGGGGGAAGATTTTCCCATGCGCCGACGCAACGGCCTGACGCTGCAGGACTGGCGTCCGTTGTGGGATCTGTCAAAAGCCCGTGCTGACAGCGTGGAAGAGGGGCTGGTGGCCGAAGCTGAAGGTGATCTCGATTATCTGGAAAAGAACTGGCCACAAGGGCTTCCGCAAGGCGTTATCCATGCAGATCTGTTCCCGGATAATGTGTTCTTTCTTGGCGACAGGCTTTCGGGCTTCATCGATTTCTATTTCGCCTGTACCGATATTCTCGCTTACGATGTGGCCGTTTGTCTGAATGCCTGGTGCTTTGAGAAGGATTTCTCCTTCAATCTCACCAAGGGTGCTGCTTTGCTGCGCGGCTATAACGCAGTTCGTCCACTTTCGACGGCTGAAATCGATGCGCTGCCGGTGTTGGCGCGCGGTGCTGCCGTGCGTTTCATGCTGACCCGTCTTTATGACTGGTTGAATGTGCCCGATGGCAGCTTTGTGATGAAAAAAGATCCGATGGAATACGTGCGCCGGATGCGCTTCCATCGCCAGGTTACATCCGCAACGGAATATGGTCTTGAACTGTCGGGAGCTGCCGCGTGAAGCATATTGAAGCTTTCACCGATGGCGCGTGTTCCGGCAATCCCGGTCCCGGGGGCTGGGGTGCGATTGTACGTTGGAATGACCATGTGAAAGAGTTAAAGGGCGGCGAGGCTGATACCACTAACAATCGCATGGAGCTTATGGCGGCAATTTCAGCGCTATCCGCACTGAAAGAACCCTGTGAAGTCGATCTTTATACCGATAGCGTTTATGTTCGTGATGGTATTTCCGGCTGGATTGAGGGCTGGAAGCGCAATGGCTGGAAGACAGCCGCCAAGAAGCCGGTCAAGAATGCTGAGCTTTGGCAGGCGCTGGATGAAGCGCGCAAGCCGCACAAAGTGACGTGGCATTGGGTCAAAGGCCATGCCGGACACCCGGAGAATGAACGCGCCGATGAGCTTGCCCGTGCAGGCATGGAGCCGTTCAAATATAACGGCCATAAGTCTCTTCAGGTCAAATAAGAACGTCATGGTTCCGGACGTGAAAAAGCCGCGCTGAATTTCAGCGCGGCTTTTTGGTTTTGTGCAGATTACTTACCCTGCTGCATTTCGGATGGGTCTTTGAGACGACCTGTCAGCGAGAAGGCGAGCAGCGAAGACGCGAGCATCACCGCACCGACGATAAACATCGGCATTTCGTAAAGACCGGTCCAATCCTTGACGAGTCCCGTGATGTAAGGTGCTGCAAAGCCTGCAATATTGCCGATGGTGTTGATCAATGCGATACCTGCTGCTGCTGCCGGACCGCTCAGGAAGCGCGATGGAATGGCCCAGAAGTTCGGCAATGCGGAGAAGATCGCACAGGCTGTGATGGTGATCATCAAGATCGTGGTTGCAGGCGAGGGCATGAAAAGGGCGGCTGGAATAGCAAAAGCGCCAACCAGTGCCGGAATGCCGATATGCCATGGACGCACACCGCGCTTTGCTGCATCGCGGCTCCAGAAATAGAGAGCGATGGCGGCTGGCAGATAAGGAATTGCAGTGATCAAGCCCTTATCGAACACGTCAAACTTCGTGTTGAACTCCTGCTCGAACCCGTTGATGATCGATGGCAGGAAGAAAGCCAGTGCATAAAGACCATACACAAGGCCGAAATACACAATCGACAGAAGCCATACGCGCTTGTCGAACAGTGCCAGACCACTCATACGGCCATGGGCGCTTTCCTTGACTTTTTCTTCCTGAGCCAGTGCCCCATTCAGCCAGTCGCGTTCTTCCTTGTTCAGCCACTTGGCGTCATTTGGCGTATCCGGCAGGTAGAAAAAGGTGACAATACCAATGATGATTGCCGGAACAGCAACACCGAAGAACATGATGCGCCAGCCTTCAAGGCCGAAAGCGCCATGCATATCGATCAGCATTGCAGCGATTGGCGCACCGATAACAATTGTCAGTGGCTGCGCGATGTAGAACAGCGCAAGAATCTTGTTGCGGTGACGCGAAGGTACCCACATCGACAGGAACAGAATGGCGCCCGGGAAGAAGCCAGCTTCCGCAACACCCAGCAGGAAGCGCAGGATGTAAAGCTCTGTAGAGCTTGAAACCCATGTGAACAGAAGCGCCACAATGCCCCATGTCACCATGATGCGGGCGAGCCATTTGCGCGCGCCAAACTTGTGCAACGCAAGATTGCTTGGAACTTCAAGGATGATATAGCCAACAAAGAAGATACCGGCGGCGAAGCCGAACTGTGCTGCTGTCAGCGCAAGATCGGTTGTCATTCCGTTTGGACCAGCAAACGAAATTGCGGTCCGATCCAGGAAGTTGATGAAGAACATCAGCGCGATGAACGGGACCAGCCGGATCGAAATTTTCGATATGGCCGACTTTTCAGCGGGCGTCATTTCGTGAGATTTTTGCTGCATGGCAGTTCCTCCCTGCTTGCATATTTAACGTAAGCGGAAGAAACAGTATGAAGGCAAATCAAATGAATTGCCTATTCATGCGGCACTTGCGCTTTTAAATAGGCGGATAGCTAATGAATGCGACATGCCGCCGCAAGCGATTTATTCGCGCCAAACTGTGATATTACCTCACAGGTATACTCATACTCGAATGGAGTCTTACATGCGTCCATTGCCATCTTTGAATGCGCTTAAAGCCTTTGAAGCTGTTGCACGCCATCGTTCGATGACGCGTGCTGCCGAAGAGCTCTGCGTGACGCATGGTGCAGTCAGCCGTCAGATCCGTGCACTCGAAGATACGCTTGGTGTTCTTCTTGTCACGCGCACGGCGCGCGTAAGCGATCCGACACCTGAGGGTGTACGGTTAGCGGAAGCGCTCGCCAGCGCATTTTCAATCATTGAAGCGAGCATTGAGCGGGTAAAACCGGGACCTCTGACGCTTTCCTGTTCATCGTCGATTATGATGGAGTGGATCATTCCGCGCATAGGCCGCTTTCATGAGCGCTATCCGCATATCGAACTGCAATTTAACATGAATTATGATCGCATCGATTTCATGCGTGACAAGATTGGTATTGCGATCCGTTCAAGCATCATCGAGCCGCCGGCGGATGCTGTAATTCGCGATATGGGACGCGAGGAGATCGGTTTGGTTTGCGCGCCGTCTTATCTGCAGCATTGCCCGTTAAGCGGCCCAACTGATCTGGTGAATGCGACAGTGCTTGCAACACAGACACGTCTTGAGGCATTCGAGGACTGGCAGAAGGCAGCAAACGTAGATTTCCAGATGCCGGAGTTTAAATCGACATTCCATCATTTCTACCTGCTGATACAGGCCGTCTTGTGTGGATTGGGTGTGGCGGTGGTGCCGCGCATGCTGGTGGCGGAACACATTGCATCGGGCCGTCTTGTTGCGCCATTTGGATTTTGTCCGGGGCCGCGCCGCATGCTGCTATGGATCGCGCCACACAGGGCAGGGCAGCCGGATACGCTGGCGCTTGAAAAATGGCTGACCCGCGAAATGCGCGCCCTGCCTGAAAAGCAGGGCGCGTGATTGGCTTATCTTAAAGCTGTTCGATCAGCGTCGCCGCACTTGAAGTTACAGCCTGTCCAGCCTGTTCTTCGATGTTTAGCGTCTTGACGACGCCGTCTTCAACGATAGCGGAATAACGCTTCGAGCGAATACCAAGACCGCCCGCAGTTGCATCCAGTTCGAGGCCAATGGCCTTTGTAAACAGGGCTGAGCCGTCAGCAAGATACAGGATCTTGCCTTCGCCGCCGGTGCTCTGTGCCCAAGCGCCCATTACGAATGGATCATTGACGGAAACAACAACGATCTGATCTACGCCCTTGGCAAGGATCACGTCACGGTTTTCAAGATAGCCCGGCAGGTGGTTGAGGCTGCAAGTGGGGGTGAATGCACCGGGCACTGCAAAAAGAACGACCTTTTTGCCTGCAAAGACTTCGTCCGTCGTCACTTCCTTCACACCATCCGCAGTCTTTACCTTGAAGGTAGCTGCTGGCAGCTTGTCACCAACTTTGATCGTCATTGTTTTCTCCTGAAAGTGAGCGTTTGCCGTCGGTGCTCACCTGTGTGAATGGCTGTTTTTCAATTTTCCGTATGCAAAGCATCGCAACGCCACTTAAGCCGATAAAGGCGCGTTGGACAATTTCAAATTGCTGATGGTTGAAGTTAGTCGAGCCGGACCTGTCCTGAGACTGCTTTGCCGTTCTGCACCAGTGTATAATCGATCATGGCACCTTCGCTGGCTTTTCCCTGCAATGTTGCAATGAAACGCTTTTGGTCAGAGGCCTCATCGGGTGTTGTTTCAGACAAGTTGAACTGCTCGCTGCCGACAAAAAGCTCTGCGGGTGCTTGGCTATCCGGCACTGAAATATCGAAAATGGCTTTGTTCTCTTCGCGCCTTGCGGCGGCGACACCAAATTCTGGCGTGGCAGGGGATGGCAATCGGTCAAAGGCCGTTTCAACAATCGTGCTCGCAGCGATGGCTTGCGGTGATTGTTCTGCCGCTTTTGTGGAAAGCGGGAAGTCAAACTCTGCCTGCACAGGAATGCAGATGTTATGGCAGACGCCAAGAAAGACATTTCCCTTGAGCTGCTTTTCACCGGGTTTTACGGTGAATGTCAGCGGTAAAGATACAGGATTCTTATAGCCGATACCGCCTTCATCACCAGCGCCAAAGCTCACAGGTGCAGGGAATTCGATGCGCGCGTGCGCATCGCCGTCAACATTGAGCTGCGGCGGCACACCGGCATCGCCCGGATTGCGCCAATAGGTTTTCCAGCCCGGATTAAGATCAATCTGCAAAGCCCCGCGCAGCCCATCTGCTGTGTTGGTTTCGTCGAGGATAACCCGAACCCTGCCGCCCGGCGTTTCCGTCCATGCGGACGTAGCACTGTGCGCTGGTGCGCCTGCGGCCAGAACGACGGCGATGATCAGAAAACGACATAATTTCATATGGTGAGATTGATAGAAAATCGTGTCGTTATCAAGGCTTAAGATGTTGTTCGCAAGAATTGATGTCCGAAATTCAGATTTTGAATATCAGGTTTTTGAAAACAGACAATATGATGAGAACGCCCAGGGCCATATGCAACAGGAGGGCAATATTGGAGATGGATCGAAGTTTATTGTAATCAGCAAATTTTGCATTGATCTCAGCATCCGGCACCGGATTACGCCAAAGATAGAGCGCAAAGCCATAATTGCCGCGTGTCATTGTGACGATATAATAGAGGTCAGATACGTCGCCAATAATCTGCGTCATCGCTGGACTTTGTCTGATGAAGTCGATCAGTCGAGAGAGTTTTATTTGTGCATAAATGGCATAAAGAACGAAGACTATTACCGAGCTTATTATGATGTATGCCAACATGCCAGAATTCTTCTTAATTTCCAGATTGGGCAAATCCGGTTGAAATCGACCCAAGAGGGCTTTTGATAAACTTTGTACGAAATTCGTTGTCATTTCGTATAGTCTTGCTACCTTCTCAGCTATGAACATTCTCAGGAAGCCAAATCAGGAGCAGGGTTTCTTGAATGGGCAATTCCTGCTCGCCATGCCCGGAATGAGCGACGAGCGCTTTGCGCGCTCGGTTGTTTATATCTGTGCGCATTCGGAAGAGGGGGCTATGGGATTGATTATCAATCAGCTTCAGCCCGTTGGTTTTCCTGATCTTCTTCGACAGATTGGTGTGATTGACGATGATGATCTGATCGTGCTGCCTGAGCGCGCGCAAAATATGATCGTCCGCAATGGTGGCCCTGTGGATCAAACACGTGGCTTCGTTTTGCACACCGATGATTTTATGGTGGATTCGACAATGCCGGTCGCCGAAGATGTGTGTCTTACAGCAACCGTTGACATTTTGCGTGCCATTTATGGCGGCAAAGGTCCCGCACAGGCTTTGATGACGCTTGGCTATTCGGGTTGGGCACCGGGGCAACTTGATGCAGAATTTGCGGGGAATGGCTGGCTGGCATGCCCTGCGCCAATGGACATGCTTTTTGACAGCGATATTACCGGCAAATACGACCGGCTGATGACCCATATGGGCATCGACATGACACGGCTCGTTTCCGAAGCCGGTCACGCCTGAACATTCTCCGTACAGATTACGCCGCTGTTGCTTCCTGCTGATCTTTGATCATGCGCGTTGCATCTTCGCGGCTGGATGGTTCTCCGAACATGAAGCTTTGCACATATTCACACCCCATCTGGCGCAGTTGCAACGCGTCACTCTCGCTGTCGACGCCTTCGGTTACGACTGCAAGTCCGAGATCATGCGCCATGCTGACGATAGAGCGCAGCAGCGTGGTCTTTTGCGGCTGATCACCTTTGACGAATGAACGGTCGATCTTGATGATGTCGAACGGGAAGCGGGTGAGATAGGCAAGCGATGAATAGCCGGTGCCAAAATCATCAAGCGAAAGACCGACGCCCATCGTCTTGAGGCGTGCAAGCACATGAGCGGACTGTTCCGGGTTTTCCATCAGCACGGATTCGGTCAGTTCCAGCTTGAGACTGCCCGGTGTGAGGTGAATGCGCGAGAGGACCGAACGCATATCATTGATCAGGTCTTGCCGGATAAGCTGGGTGCTCGACAGGTTCACGGAGACGAACAGATCGAGTTTTGGAAACTGTTCCTGCCAGGCAAACAGATCTTCCGCAGCGCGTTCAATTGCAAACAGGCCAAGCTGCACGATAAGGCCTGAATTTTCGGCAATCGGAATGAATTCCGATGGAGAGATGGAACCGCGGCGCGGGTGTTCCCAGCGCATCAGCGCTTCAAAACCTGCAATTGTACCTTCGTCCAGCCGCACGATTGGCTGGTAGACGATATTGATTTCATCGCGTTCAAGCGCACGGCGCAAATCGGATTCCAGTTGCAGCTTGTCGCTACCGATTGCACGGAATGCCGGGCGGAATGGCTCAATACGGTCGCCGCCAAAACGCTTGGCCTGATGCATCGCCAGTTCGGCGTCTTTTACAAAATCTTCTGCGGAAGCAGCCGTTTTGGTCCATGTGATCAGGCCGACTGAGGCTGTGAGCACGATTTCGCGTTTTGCATAGGCAATGGGTGAGCGCACGGCCTGACGCAATGCTTCTGCAAAGGCAGCAATATGGCCCGGATCGCTTTCAGAGGCCAAAAGCAGACCAAACTGATCGGAAGAAAGACGTGAAAGTGTGTCCTGTGGCTTCATAATGCGCGACAGGCGGCGCGAGATCGTAAGCAGAATCGTGTCGCCGGCCGACATACCGAGGCTGTCATTGACCTGCTTGAAACGGTCTATGTCGATGATGAAGACGGTCGGGTGCAGGTTGCTCTCGCCGCGTGCCATGTTCATCACATTGCTGAGACGATCAAGGAAGAGTTCGCGATTGGGCAGTCCCGTCAGATTGTCATGCACGGCATCATGCAAAAGGCGTTCTTCGGCCTTTTTCTGTTCAGTTACATTGATGAGCGTACCGACACAGCGAACGATTTCGCCGTCTGAACCGATGACGGGGCGTGCGCGCAGCGCATACCAGTGATAGTGGCCGTCATTGGCGCGCAGTCGGAAAATCTGGCCGATGCGGCCGCGCCGGTTTTCAAGAATGGCATCAAGCGTGGAACGGAACCGATCACGATCATCAGCGTGCATGGCTGGCAACCAGTTGCGCACTGGGCCTTGCAGAGAGCTGGCCGTGTTTCCGAGATAGTTGGCAATATCGGGCGTGGTGACAACGCGGTCGCGCGGCACGTCCCAGTCCCAGACGATGTCGCCCGCACCGATGACGGCCAGTGCCTGACGCTCCATATCAGAGAGCAGCCCCTGATGAAGCGCACCACCGGAAAAGGCGTGTTGCATGACGGTAAAGCCAATAAGCAGCACAATCAGCACCAGACCGCCACCAAGCGCGGGCTGAATAATATCATTGTCGAGCTGGCCGGATACCGTCATCCACGCGCCAAGCAGCCATATCAGTATGAGCAGCCATGCCGGAATGAGCATCACCGCTCGATCATAGCCTTTGACCGCAAGATAACCGATGATACCGATGCCCGAGGCCACAGTGAGCGCCAAAGATATGCGCGCAATGCCAGAAGCCACCGGCGGATCGAAGACCGCAACCCCTGCCAGCGCGATCAGGCCGAGCACCCATGTCACAGCGCCATAGCTGAAATGGTCGTGCCATCGGTTAAGATTGAGATAGGTAAACAGGAAGATCACCAGAGAGGCGGCAAGGGCGACTTCCGTACCCGCTCGCCAGACCTGCTCGTTTCCGGGCGAGATCTCCATCAGCTTGTTCCAGAAGCCGAAATCCACGCAGATATAGGCAAGTACAGCCCATGCAAGGGCAGCTGTTGCAGGAAACAGCGATGTTCCTTTGACAACAAACAGGATTGTGAGAAACAGAGCCAGAAGACCGGAAATTCCAAGCAGAATGCCGCGGTAAAGCGT
Organism: Ochrobactrum sp. S1502_03; assembly: GCF_044435015.1. Taxonomy (NCBI): domain Bacteria; kingdom Pseudomonadati; phylum Pseudomonadota; class Alphaproteobacteria; order Hyphomicrobiales; family Brucellaceae; genus Ochrobactrum; species Ochrobactrum sp. S1502_03. The sequence continues at coordinate 107,578 of NZ_JAYEXN010000003.1, read as the reverse complement.
GTAGGAATTAACCGCATCCTTGTAAGCTTCCGGCTCCCACAGATAGAGCTGGGGCAGATTATGGGACGACAATTCGGCAACAAAGGTTACAACAGTGCCGGGATTGAGCGTGATGCGGAAAACATCAGCATCGGCACTGGGTTGCCGGTCAAGCGCAAAGCCTTCGCTGGGCGTAATCGACGCAATACGTGGCGAACCAAGATCCGGCCAGATGACACCCGAACCAACCAGTCGGAAATGCGGCGCAACAATCAGCCGGTCGATCTGTTCATCGGTTGGATTGGCAATCGAAAATGCCGCCCAGTCGCCTGACGCATTGGAATTGGGGTCGGCCTGCACCTCGATGCGGCGAACAATGCCATCAGCACCCGGTGCGGTTGAAACCTGCACGCTCTCACCCTGATTGCGCAGCAGTTCCACAGCGCGCGAAAGGTCAAGAGCGGTATCTTCCTTGGAAATCTTGATCGGTTCAACCGCAAAAGCATGAACCGCAGAACAGGTTACAATCACGATCAGCGCTGCAAAACGTGTGAGAGCTGAAAAAAACCTGTCTGTAAAACCATTCACGAGCGTTCAACCTTGCCATTGATCATGCGTAAATCGCTTTCTATCAGAGCAAATAACAGGTGATCCTGCCAGAAGCCGTTTATCTTGAGATAGGAGCGCAACAGTCCTTCTCTCTGAAATCCGGCTTTTTCGAGAAGCCGTATCGAACGAACATTATGGGGAATACAGGCAGCTTCAATCCGGTGCAACCTTAGTTCCCCGAATGCGAAGGGGATAACCAAAGATAGCGCTTCGGTCATATAGCCTTTACCCGCTGATGAAACGCCGCTCCAATACCCGATCATGCCGCTTTGCCCAACGCCGCGCCGGATATTGCCAAGGGTTATACCGCCAAGCAGCTGGTTGTCTTTGTTATGAAAAATAAAAAATGGAAAGCCGGTGCCATCTGACATTTCTTCCTGGACTCGCCGCAACCGATAGCGAAATGCACCTTTCGTGAGATCATCATCAGCCCAGGTCGGCTCCCATGGCGTGAGAAAAGCACGGCTCTGCTCACGCACACTGGCCCAACTGGCAAAATCGCTCATCAACGGCTCGCGCAGATAAATCCGCGGCCCACGAAGAATTGACGGATTGCTGCGCCGGAATGGCAGGCCGATCATGCGGGTTCCTGTGTTTATAAAGCAGCTGGTGAACAGGGCAAAAGGGCTTTCCGTAGAATGAGTTCACAAAACCCTGCTGCCTTATCGCTTAAACTGCAATCTTTCGCGTATGTGCGCTGGTCGAAAGCGCATCGGTGAGTCCTTCAAAGCTCATCAGACGCCCAACCGGACCAACGCCTGCAATCGTCGGCTTGTTATCAAGGAACAGGCGTCCTGCAAGATCGCTCAGCCGCTCAGGCGTGATGAGCGACAAACGATCCATCAGCTCGCTGTTTGGCACGGGACGGCCATAGAGCAAAAACTGACGAGCGATCTGACCCGCACGGCTCGCCGCACTTTCCTGCGACATCAAAAGGCTTGCGCTGTATTGCGCGCGTGCGCGGTTCACTTCTTCAATGCTTATGGAATCGGCTGCTTTGTGCAGCTCATCAATGATAACCGGAAGCAGTTCAACCAGTTCATCACGGCCCGTCGCGGCATGAATGCCGAACAGGCCTGTGTCGGAGAAGCCCCAATGAAAAGCATAAACCGAATAGCACAGGCCACGCTTTTCGCGCACTTCCTGAAACAGACGTGAGGACATTCCACCGCCAAGGATCATCGAAAGGAGCTGGGAGGCATAAAAATCGCGCACATGATAGGCGCGGCCTTCAAAGCCGATCAAAACCTGCGCATCCATCAATTCGCGATTTTCGCGGAAATCGCCGCCAACATAAGTCGCAAGGTCAAGCGTTGGCGCAGTGTTATGCGCACGAAAACCACCAAGGCGCTTTTCAACTTCTTTTACAAACGCATCATGGTCGACGCCGCCTGCAGCCGTTACCACCATGCGGTCTGCGCTGTATTGCTCATCGATATATTGGCGCAAGTTGTCGGATGTGAATGACATAACCGTTTCCGGTTCGCCCAAAATAGCGCGCCCGATCGGCTGGTGGCGATAAGCGGTTTCAGAAAAGCGGTCGAAGACGATGTCATCAGGTGTATCATGTGCCGCGCCGATCTCCTGCAGGATCACCTGCTTCTCGCGCTCAAGTTCCGCCTCATCAAATTTGGAAGCGGTCAGAATATCAGCGAGAATATCGATGGCCAAAGGCATGTCTTTGCGAAGAACACGCGCGTAATAGGATGTGGTCTCCACGCTTGTCGCGGCATTGATTTCGCCGCCGACATTTTCAATGTCTGAGGCGATCTGCCAGGCAGAACGCTTTTCTGTGCCTTTGAAGGCCATATGCTCAAGCAAATGGGCGATGCCATGCCGATCCGGAGCTTCGTTTCTTGCGCCCGCCTTAACCCAGATACCCAGTGCAACACTTTCGATATGCGGCATGTTATCCGTTACAATGGTCAGACCATTGGAAAGACGCGTTACTTCAACACCCATTAGCAAAATGCTCCCTAATTCCCGTTCTTATTCTCTTCAAAGAGCCTTCACACTTATGCTCGAGAATGACGGCGAACATATTCTTCCACGATTTTCAGGTCGTTGTGAAGAACTGTGAAGCTTTCTTTTCGATCCATAAGGTCTGAAAGCCACGCAGGCAGTGCTGGCGTAATACCGCTTGCAGCCTTTACAGCATCGGGGAATTTGGCCGGATGCGCGGTGGCCAATACCACCATTGGTGCAGTGCCGGACACTTTTTCGCGAGCGACCTTAACGGCAATCGCCGAATGCGGATCAAGCAGATAGCCATCGTCGTTGAGAACGGACTTGATGATTTTTGCGGTTTCCTCGACGGTTGAACGCCCCGCAGAAAATGCGCTGCGAATTGCGGCAAGTGGCTTTTCAGAGATCGTGAAGCCACCTGATTGCTTCAGACTGTCCATCAGACCGCGAACAGCACTTGCATCACGATCATGTGCTTCGAACAGCAAACGCTCAAAATTAGACGAAATTTGGATGTCCATTGATGGCGATGTCGTCTGTTCGACGCCACGCATTTCATATGCGCCGTTTTCCAGCGTACGCGCCAGAATGTCATTATCATTGGTGGCAATGATGAGCTGATCAATGGGCAAACCCATTTTCTTTGCAACAAAGCCTGCGAAAATATCGCCGAAATTGCCGGTTGGCACGGTAAACGAAACAGCACGATCCGGCGCGCCAAGACTCAGTGCTGCGGTGAAGTAATAGACAATCTGGGGCATGATGCGTGCCCAGTTGATTGAATTCACCCCGGAAAGCGAAATGGCATCGCGAAATTGCAAATCATTGAACATGCCCTTGACCAAATTTTGGCAGTCATCGAAGTTGCCTTCGATGGAAAGGGCATGAACATTGGAAAACCCGGAACTCGTCATCTGGCGCTGCTGCACCGGCGATACGCGGCCATTGGGGAAGAGAATGAATATATCGGTGTTGTCACGGCCGCCAAATGCTTCGATGGCGGCACCGCCGGTATCGCCGGAAGTCGCTCCTACGATTGTCGCACGTTCGCCGCGCTGTGCCAGAACATAATCCATCATACGGGCCAGCAGCTGCATGGCGACGTCTTTGAAAGCCAGCGTCGGACCGTGAAACAGTTCAAGAATGAATTCGTTCGCCCCTGTCTGAACCAGCGGGCAGACTGCGTCATGACGGAAAGAACCATAGGCCTCGCGCACCATGCGTTCAAAATCGGCCTGCGGAATTTCACCATTGATGAAGGGAGTGAGCACGGCCAGCGCGATATCCACATAGGATTTTCCACGCAGATCACGAATTTGATCGGGCGTGAATTGCGGATAGTTCTGCGGAAGATAGAGACCACCATCACGGGCAAGTCCGGCGAGCAAAGCATCGCTGAACCCCAGAACAGGTGCTTCGCCGCGTGTGCTGATATATTTCATCTTAAGGGCCTTCATTTCGGATCGAGGCGGATTTTAACCGTTGAATGCAATAGAGCCTCCCTAAAAAAGCCGCAAGAATTAAAGTATCCTTTGAAGGGTGGGGTTGCTCTTGACGATAAAAAACGGGAAAACACCCTCACACTGTGCATTGCATAGTGGTATAGAACAGGTCGATCAGTGCAGGGAAGCCCGGTTTATGCAGAAACCAATACAGAATCGTTCATCGTTGTTACCAGTCTTTGCAACGATTTTGCTCGCAGCACTTGCAGGCTGCACAACGAGCGGCACGCAGAAAACAGCCGACGGATCGCTTACCGAAGCTGGTCAGCCGCGCATCAAGGAATCGGAGCTGCGCGCTTTTTGCCCCACCGTTTCGCTGCGTGAAGGCACGGCCTATTTCAATACCTATGAAAAGGGTGGCGACAAGGATGCAAGCCGCGTCATCTATCAGGCAGCTTTGACTGACACCACGCGCGCCTGCCAATATGCTGACGGAACCATCAATCTTGATGTTGCCGCTGCCGGCAAGGTCGTCCCCGGCCCGAAATACAAGAGCGGCAATATCACCATGCCGATTCGTGTTGCCGTGGTTGAGGGTGGCAAGGTTATCTATTCCAAGCTGCACAAGCAGACTGTGAATGTTTCCAGTGGCGGTGCGACGCAATTCGTCTTCAACGACAAGGCGATTTCGATCCCAACGGCAAGCGCACAAAGCGTGCAGATTTTTGTCGGCTTCGATGAAGGGCCTTACAATACGAAGTAAGCCGGATTGGAATTTAATAGATTGAATTTTGACAAACGGCTTATGATTTTACCATAAGCCGTTTGTATTATAGAAGCAGCTTTTAGACGTTGTTCTATTCTTAAGCATGTTTCACTTTTCTTTTTGTAGTTTCGGCGTTTAGTCGATTTATTAATTTTGATGAACGGTAATACAATCATTCTGTATTGCTTCCGGCGTCAGGTAATATGCGCTGGAACTATGAAAGTGCATTATAGAACGATGGTAATATTTTACGGCTTGTTCATTTTTTAAGTTTGGTAAGGCGGTTTTAATGAGGTTTCCGCGCAGTTCATTTCTTTCGCCGGTCCCATTCGTTATCTGCATCATGTTGCTGCTTGGTGCTTTTGCGGGCAAGTGGGCAGGTGAGAGGTTCAGCCTGCTTGATGAAGAAGGCGACATGAACACCTATATGACGGTGCTTATGACGCAGGCGAACCGCATTGTCGGTTCTGCCCGTGATGTGCTGGATAAAATGAACCGTTCAACCAACCCGATATGTGGCGCTGATGATAAGCAGTATATGCGCGAGCTTCTTTTCTCCGGTTATCATATCAAGGATATTGGTCGGCTTGAAAATGAAAAACTGCAATGTTCGACACTTCTGAATGAACTCAAGGATTCACGTCCGAGAAGCAAGGAGGATGTTCTTCTCAAGGATCACACATACATTTATCGTGACGAGCAGCTGATTACACCGGGTAGCCACGGACCCATTATAGGCCGAGATAAGGCAAATGTGGTGCTAAGCGCTGTTGCCTTTGATGCGCTCCATATTCCTCAATATTATTTTGCTGTTTTCATGGTGAACGAGGACCGGACACAATTCGCCCGGTTATTTAGCAATCCAATTGATTTTCCGGGAGATGTCGTAAGCGGTCTCTTTCCCGTCAGTGGGGGACGGGTTTTCGAGATAACGGATGGTATCCTGCAGCAGAAATCCTGCGACGAAACGACGGGCATTTGTATTTTTATTGCGACGTCTCCAGGCTGGAGCGACAATTCTGGTGGGCTGTTGAAGCTGGTCTTTATCAGCCTTGGAATGCTTGTGGGAGGCGGGCTGGCAATTGGCTGGAGCAATTACCGCAACCGTGATCGTTCGTTGATGTCACTTTTGAGAAAAGCGCTTGCAGCAAAACAGTTAACCCTTGTTTATCAGCCGGTCGTGAATATTAGCAGCCGCAAAATCGTTGGTTTTGAAGCGCTGATCCGCTGGGAAATAACCAAGGATGATTTTGTTCCTCCTGACCTATTCATCGCTAAAGCAGAAGCTCATGGTATTGCGGATAAAGTCACACTTTACGTTCTTGACCGCGTTATCCTTGAAATGGGAGGATTGCTTAACAAGCAACGCGCGCTGCATATTAATATCAATATTACGGCCAGCGATCTGCAGAGCGTTGAATTTATGAAGGCCATTGATGAGCGCTTGACCACAGCCGACATCAGGCCGGAACAGATCGGGCTGGAGCTAACAGAGCGCACACCGGTCGATTTTGCAAAGGCCAGCGAGGGTATCAAATTGCTGCGCGAAAGAGGCCATAAGGTCTATATTGACGATTTTGGAACGGGCTATTCCAGCCTTGCATATCTGGATGAGTTGAAGGTCGACGCCATCAAGATCGACAAGGCTTTTACGCGCACGGTCGGCAATGAGGTTGATACGGTTTCTATCGTTCCGCAGATCATTTCGATGGCGCATCAGCATGGTTTGGGCATCGTGGTCGAAGGTGTCGAAACGGAGTCTCAGGCCGAATATTTCCGCGGCATTTGCTCTGAACTTTTTGGACAAGGCTGGTTCTTTGGAAAACCTGTCGACGCAGCTGCGGTGCAGGTGCTTGTCGGGAATGTTTCCTCTGTAAAGAAACGTGGCCGACCCAAGTCTGCATCCGGTTCGTAATTTTGGCGGATCCCACAGGAGACCGTTGCCTTAGAGCGCGCCTTTTTGATTTGAGCCAATCAGATCAGCGCTTTTGTCAATGTGCCATTACGAAACAAAAATTAACTATAGAAGTAATATTCTGGGCTTTTGTTAAATTCGACTGCTTCTGTGAAATGAATCGCAAGATGTTTGGTGTAAAACAGTAACGAATAAGACAGCTCTGCCTTAGAATGGGCAGCAGCGGCCGCTTCTTATGAAAAACTGTAACGAAACATTAGGGGCAGGGCGGCAATGAACGTTCTGAGCTTAGACCCATGAAACCGAAATATGAACGTGTTCTTGAGCCGACAGATACTTGGGCAATTTTCGACGCTGCGACCGACGAGCCTGCCTCTATTGGTGACAGGCTGATGATTGGTCTAAGTGAAAGCGAGTCGAAGGAATTGCTTGCCGCGCTCAATGCCGCAGCGAAAAACAAAAGCAAGCGTAGCGCTGCTTAATCAACTTTGCGCGCCCAACATGGCGCGCAACGAAATTTTCCGGGATGTGTCTGAATAAGATCAGGCGTCAGTCCAGATCGACAAAGCATCGATCACGCTTGCTAAATCCTTGTGGCGATGGATGACGGTTTCGGCGCCTGCATCTGTCAATTTGTCAGCGTGCCCCGGATAGGTATGCGCACCGCCGGTGAAGCCGATGACGCGCATTCCCGCCGCGCGTGCTGCATGAATGCCGTGCGCTGAATCTTCAATTACAATTATATCAGCCGGATCGGCACCAAAATGCTTGGCGGCATGAAGGAAGACATCGGGTGCAGGCTTTGGCTTTTTCGAGCCAATTTCCCGCGCCGAGAAAATATTTGGCGCAAAAAGATCGTAAAGCTCGACCCGCTTGAGCATAAGCTCAAGGCGTTTACTGGTCGAATTTGAGCAGATGCATTTTGGCAGATCAAGCGCAGAAACAACCTCGACAATGTCATCAATCGCCTGAACTTCGTTTTTCAGACGCTCATCCAGCAGCTTTTCTGCCTTGTCGAGAAGGGAAGCGGAAATGGGAATGCCTGCCTCGCGCTCAACCGTCAGAAGAATGTCCTGCCAGGTGAGGCCAGCGAAGCGTTCGCCAACTTCTGTAGCCTCAATCGGGTAGCCTGCTTCTGTCAGAAGTGCTGCGTCGACTTCCGCTGCGATGATTTCGGAATCCACCAATACACCGTCACAATCAAAAATAATCAGGGCCGGAGCTGCCATGTCAAAAGCCTTTACTTGGGAGATGATGGGGTAAGATCACCCACAAAACATTGTCGATGAGCTACATCTTTATGCTCACCAGGTCAAACTTCGGCGTATCGGCTGCCGGAATTTTAGGGAACGATGTCGGTGTGAAGCCGTTTCTTTCTTCAGTGAAGGAGAAATTGATGCGAAAATCCGTTGTGCTGTTCATTCTCGCAATTGCAGTTGTGTTGGCGTTCGTTCTTGCAACGCCATATTATTACAGCGCTACACCGGAAAATCGCGGAGTGGAGCCCGTCACCGATACTTCTCAGTAACTTAAACCTCGCCTGAAATTTCCCGTCTGCGCCGGTCGAGTTCTTCGCTATAGCGGCGCAGCGTATGTGCTTCGCTCAAAAGCCCGAGAACTTTACGCTCCTGCGCATTGTTAATAACTGCGAGCGCTTCGGCCTCCGCCCTGTCAAAGCGCACCACAGCTTCTTTCGCGTTCATCTGCGGCAGCAGGAATTCATCCTGATAGCGAAGCAGATCAATGATGCCCTTCTGGGTGTCTGTGCTGTCAAAACTTTCCGAATAAGCCTCAGGCACAGGTATCATTCCGACATAACGGCCTTCGCCATCCACTGCAATGACGCGCTGCGTTGAGCCAAGCGGGAAGTCGTTGCGGAAGGTTTCAATATCTGTGTCGATGGAAACGGTACGAACATCATGGCGCATCATGCGAAGGACTGTGAGGTTGCGCACCCAGCCAATATCATGCGCAGAGCGGATTGCTTCGCCGCGCAGGTGGAAACGCCACGTTGCAAACGAGTAACCGAAGGTCTTTCTGACCATGAGCGATGAAGAAACGACAGCCCCCAGGACAAGCATCGCTATTGGAAAATCCCCGGTAAGTTCCAACGCCAGAAATGTCATCGTCAATGGACCGCCGATGATTGCGACCGCCATTGAGCTCATGCCGATGACCGCATAAACTTCCGGTTCAAGGGTGAGTGGCAGGACGTAGCCCGTGAGCGCAGCAAAAAGCTTACCGGTCAATGCGCCGAGAAAGAGCGAGGCGAAAAACAGACCGCCGCGAAAGCCTGAGCCAATGGAGACGGCGGATGCCAGAGATTTGGCGAAAATCAGAAGCAGCAGCACCGGAATTGTCAGATTTGCATTGAGATCGAGATGCAATGCACCGTGACCTGAAGCCAGAACCTGAGGGGCGACGAAAGCGATCATGCCGATAATCGCGCCACCAAATGCCGGAGCCAGCACCGTGGGAACAACGCTTTTGCGGGCAACCCGTTCGACTGTCGTCACGCCGCGCATGATCAAAATGGCAATACCTGCCGCAATTAAACCCAGCACAAGTGCTGGCACATAATCTCGTGCAGCAATGCCATCAAGCTGACCGACGTGAATAACCAGGGGTGCTCCGCCGATGGCTTGCGTGACCAGCATGCCGACAATTGCTGCGACCACCACAGGCGCCAGTGTCGCGATGGAATAAACACCGATAATCAGCTCGAAAGCGTAAAATGCGCCTGTAAGTGGCGCGTTGAAAGCACTTGCAATGGCTGCTGCGGCTCCGCAACCCACAAGGGTGCGCAGGTCGGCCCGGCGCAGCTTGAGCGCGCGGCCAATGCGCGATGCAAATCCGCTTGAAAGCTGCGTATAGGCTGCTTCAAGCCCAACTGAAGCACCAAAGCCGTTGGAAACAAGGTTTTGCCCGACAAGAATAAAACTGTCTGTCAGCGACAAACGCCCGCCATGCAACGCATTGGCTTCGATAGGGTCGACAATCGGCTTTTTTCGCCAGCGTGCCAGCACCCAGATCAGGACGCCCATCAAAATACCGCCTGCAAGCGGGGCGAAGTAGGCTGTCCACTCAAGCTGCGAGGCGGAGCTTAGTCGTTCGCCGTCAGCAAGCCCGAAGAGCGCCTGATGCATCCTCTGGGAAATGCCCGCAATGGCTGCAACTGCCAGCGCGGAGATGATACCAACCAGCGCGCCTGCGATCACAAGCCCTATTTCGCTGCCGCGCACAACTGCGCGCATGCGAAAGGGTACGAAAAGAATACGTAAATATCGGTTGTGACGCAGTTCATTAATATTCATGAAGACACATGGAACAGTTACGCAAATCAGTTTTAATCCCAGGCGCAATTATAGGGGGAAACGAATAATCAAGCCTTATTGAATGAGCCATTTTTCCTGACTGCACTGCAATTGGTTGACGGCTTTAATATGGCTGGAACAAAACTGTCAAAGACAGATGGTTGTGCGAAGCCCAGCAAATGCGGGCCTTTGCAGAGAAGTTAAGAAAAGATTTACAATTTCAATCACTTGGCGTTAACCCCATATTTACCCTGTTCAGTAACCATAGGGACAAGTTTTTCGCGTTCACAAGTAATTGAGTATCCCATGTCCCTAGTACGTCTTGCACATGAGTTGCCTGTAGAGGCCCCACGTACCGCTTGGCTCGACTCTATCATTAAGGGTGATTGCGTTTCCGCTCTGGAGCGCCTTCCGGATCACTCGGTGGACGTCATTTTCGCCGATCCTCCCTACAATCTTCAGCTTGGCGGTGATCTTCATCGCCCGGATCAGTCGATGGTCAGTGCCGTTGACGATCATTGGGACCAGTTTGAAAGCTTTCAGGCTTATGATGCTTTCACGCGTGCATGGTTGATGGCTTGCCGCCGCGTGCTAAAGCCAAATGGCACAATCTGGGTTATCGGCTCCTATCACAATATTTTCCGCGTTGGCACGCAGCTTCAGGATATTGGTTTCTGGCTGCTCAATGATGTCATCTGGCGCAAGACCAATCCGATGCCGAACTTCCGTGGCCGCCGCTTTCAGAACGCGCATGAAACGCTGATCTGGGCATCGCGAGATTCGAAAGGGAAGGGCTACACCTTCAATTATGACGCCATGAAAGCGGCGAATGACGATGTGCAGATGCGCTCTGACTGGCTGTTCCCGATTTGCACAGGCTCGGAGCGTCTGAAAGACGAAAACGGTGATAAGGTGCATCCGACGCAAAAACCGGAAGCACTGCTTGCACGCATTCTGATGTCTTCGAGCAAGCCGGGCGATGTGATCCTTGACCCGTTCTTTGGTTCGGGCACTACCGGTGCTGTTGCCAAGCGCCTTGGTCGCCATTTCGTCGGTATTGAGCGCGAGCAGGACTATATCGATGCTGCAACGGCACGGATTAATGCGGTTGAGCCACTGGGCAAGGCTGAGCTGAAAGTGATGACTGGCAAGCGTGCTGAACCACGCGTCGCTTTTACGTCGATCATGGAAGCAGGTCTTTTGCGTCCGGGCACCGTGCTTTCCGATGCACGCCGCCGTCACGCTGCGATCATCCGTGCGGACGGAACACTCACCGCCAATGGCGAAGCTGGCTCCATTCACCGCATCGGTGCCAAAGTGCAGGGTTTTGATGCCTGTAATGGCTGGACTTTCTGGCATTATGAAGAAGCAGGCGTGCTGAAACCTATTGATGATCTGCGCAAAATTATCCGCGATCAGATGGCGGCAGCAGGCGCATAACTGAAATCAGAGTTTACTATCGGACGACCTCCAACAAAGTCTGATAAAAAGACACCCGAAGCAATTTGCTTCGGGTGTCTTTTTGTTATCAGAAGGAGAGACCATAGCCTCTGAGATCATCGGCAAGCTTGGGTGCGCTGGTAAAATGTACGGCATGCCATCCGGCGGCTTTGGCGCCTTCAACATTGGCCGGACTATCATCGATGAAAAGCGTTGCCACCGGATCAAGATTAAAGCTTGTAACGTGGTGTTCGTAAATTTCGCGGTTTGGTTTCAATGTGCGGATGTCGCCTGAAACTGTGATGCCACGGCTTTCGTTGAGAAACGGAAAGCGCCCCTGTGCTTCGCGCAGCGTGTCGGAAGCGAAGTTCGTCAGCATCGTCACATCATGGCCCTGAGCAATCAGCCCGCGCAGGATCGCAACACTGTCGTCATAAGAGTGCGGAACCATAAGGTTCCAGTTCCGACGAAACATCCGTATATTGTCGGTATGCTCAGGATGCTCTTCAATGAGAAGTGCTTCGGCGTCCTGCCAGCTTCGACCACGATCCTGTTCAATATTCCATTCACCGGTGCAGATATTGTCCAGAAACCAGCGACGCTCCGTTGGATCAGGAATCGCTTCGAGATAAGCGAGTTCCGGATCATAATGCAGCAGCACTTTGCCAATATCGAAAACAACGTGTTTAACCTGAGTGGTCAACGGTTTTTCCTCCCCCGTTTAAATGCCGTCGGAATTGCAGCACTGATCGCTTTTTTCATGACGGTTGGCAGTGCTTCGTCTTCAAGGTCTGAAGGAGCAGACCACCAGCCGTCCGTATCATTGCGTTTGAGTATATCGCTGACCGCATAGACGGAAAGGCGCAGCTCAAAATGTGTGAAAACATGGGTAATGCTGCCCGAGGACACCCAATCAGCTTCAAACGGTGCGGCATTGATCGTGACATCGCCATCAATGCGTGCGGTCCAATCACTGCCGGGGACTTCGGTCATCCCGGCAAGCAGGCTTTGGCCCTTGCGTTTGCGCAGCAAAATGGAGCCATCTCCCGCAATGGCAATGAATGCAGCTCCCACACGGATTGGTTTTTGAGCTTTTGGTGCTTTGACCGGAAATGTTTCAGGGTCGTGGGCCGCCAAGGCCTCGCAACCATCATTAACCGGGCAAATTGCGCAAGCTGGGCGACGTGGGGTGCAGATTGTTGCGCCCAAATCCATCACGGCCTGCGCGAAATCCCCGGGCCTGTCGTCTGGTGTCAGTTCTCCCATCAGCGCACGAATTTGGGTTTTTGCCGCGGGCAACGGCGTGTCGATGGCAAAGAGTCGAGAGACAACGCGCTCAACATTGCCATCAACCACGGCTGCCTGCTCTCCAAAGGCGATAGCCGCAATTGCTGCTGATGTGTATTCGCCTATACCTGGAAGTTCTTTCAATCCGGCTGCGGTCGACGGAAATTTCCCATTATATTTTGTTGCGATAATATCTGCGCATTTTTTGAGATTGCGTGCGCGCGAATAGTAACCCAGGCCCGCCCATGCGCGAAGAATATCGTCTTCGCTGGCATTGGCCATTGCCATAATATCCGGCCAACGCTCCACAAATTTCGTGAAATAAGATTTCACTGCTTCAACGGTTGTTTGTTGCAGCATGATTTCGGACAGCCAGACACGGTAAGGATCTGCTGTCATGCCCCGTGCGTTCTGCACTGGTGTTACGCGCCATGGCAGAATACGGTGATGGCGATCATACCAGTTGAGAATTGCCTTGGTACGGTCAGATTTGAGTGTTTTTAGCATAAATCCTGTTTGATCGTGTCTTAAAGTTAGCTCTGTGATTTATGATTAACGTTGAATTTGGGGAATTGATATAAAATTGAAGTGCATAGGATGCGGTGCTTTATAATCAACACGCCCATAGTGGTACAGGGCAGATGAATGTCAAAGAAAGATAACGCGTGAGCAGTTCAGTCCCGGTCTACGTCATTAATCTTGCGCGCTCTTCACAGCGCTGGGATGACGTGAAGCAAAGTGCCGATCAGTTTGGAATTGAACTGCGCCGGGTAGAGGCCGTAGAAGGCAAGCAGTTGAAAGCTGATGAACTCGGTAATTTTGATGAAGCTGGTTTCCGCCGCCGCCACGGAAAAATTGCTCTGCCGGCAGAAATCGGTTGTTATTTTAGCCATATCAAGGCTTTGGAAACAATTGCCGCAGCCCCGGAAGCCTACGCAGTCATTGCCGAAGACGATGTTCTTTTTACGCCGGATTTTTTACCTTTCATCTCCAGCGTATCAAAATTGCAAGGCTGGGATGTGATTAAACTCGTCAATCATCGCACAGCTGCCTATCGCCGTTTCAATCAGGTTGAAGGTGGTAATTCGATTGGGCGCTGCTTGCACGGCCCGTTGGGCAGTTCTGCCGCTTATCTTGTAACGCGAAACGGAGCAATTAAATTGCTGGAAGCGATTAAACCAATGTCGCTGCCATATGATGTTGCCCTGGAGCGCGGCTGGGCAGGAGATTATGAGTTCTTTTTAACGGAGCAGCCTTTGGTTGCGCTTCGTCAAGTGGGGCTGTCAACGATTGCGGACGGCCGGAATACTTACGCCAAAGCGCGCTTGCCGGCCTATAAAAGGCTGAGCACACTCCTCTTTAGAACAACTGACTATATCAGGCGAATCGCCTACGCTTTGCGCATTAAGCGATTGGGAGTAGTGGATAGTTGAAGTTTTTTAAAAAGTCATTTCTGGTGAGGCGAAGAGTGGATGGCTGGGTTTTAGCGCTCGCGTCTGCGGCAATGCCGGTCCGTCTGGGCCTTGGGCCAATTCTCCTTTTTGTTTTTTCATGTCTGGGCATTTATCTGGCTGCCGCCCGCCATAATACGACGCGGTTATTTGCGAAAAAATTCTATATTTTCATTCTTCTATACGCGGCTTGGTCGCTCGGACTTATTCTTTATAGGGGTGAGCCTTTTTCTGGCAATCGGCAGATTGGATACACGCTGCTTATAACCGTTTTTGCCTTTGCAGGCGCGGGCATGGTGCTGGTCAGAAACCCTTTGCGATCCTACGTGCTTGGTTCACGCGCCGGTATTATTCTGGCGGTGTTGGCGGTTATTTACCTTGTTCTGACCAAAGGCGGACGGATTGGCGTCGGAGGCAATGAAGCCGTATTTGCTTTTGTTGCAGGTGTTGCGGCGATTTCTGCCGCCATTCCGATTTCGCGGGCGCCACGCTATCTGCCAAATGGACCGCATTGGCTGGTACTTGGACTTGCAGCGGTCCTCACATCGGAAACGCGCGCTGTCATTGTTGTTTTGCCGATATGCGCATTGGTCGAAATCGTGCTTTTCTTAAGAAAATACAGTCTCAGGCAGCAAGGTGCGGTCTATGTTGCACTGGCTGCGGCACTCGCAGCACTTATTGTTGTCGGGCCGGTTGGAGACACGCTTTCCAAGCGTTTTGCCGGAATGGTCGAATATTACGACAGCGGTGACAGCTCAAAATGGGAAGACAAACTCTCCGCCGATATTCGTGAAGTCATGTGGAAAAGTGCAGCCACAATAATCGGGCAACATCCGATAGCAGGCGTCGGCTCTTATTCCAAAATGGATATTGTCAGGCAGCAGGCTGGCGAACAAGCCCCGCTGCTTGCCGGCTTCCGTCATGTGCATAACACCGTGCTTGATGAGCTGCTGAATGACGGCATTGTTGGCCTGTTTTTTATGTTTTCAGCCTTTATCGCGATTTTTGTCTTTCTCTGGAAAACCGCGGACAGCTGGGCGATGCGGCGCGCGCTCATTTATTTCAGTTTCGTGTGCGCGAGTTATGGGATGTTGCATAATCCATTGTTGCATGAGGTTACGATCTCATCGGTCATGTTCTTCATTGCAGCTCTGAATGCGGCTGCGTCTCGCCGTGTCATGGCACTCCGCCGGGCAGGCCTCACAGATTATATTTGCGGGAAATGAAAACCATGAAAGCGATTGTGACGGGGGCGGCTGGCTTCATCGGCTATCATACCGCAGCGCGGCTTCTTAATGAAGGCTGGCAAGTTATTGGTATCGATAATCTCAATGATTATTATCAGGTCGATCTCAAGGAAACCCGTCTTACCAAGCTGCGTGCGCTTAGTGGCTTCCGCTTTGCGCAAGCTGATATTTCCGATGCAGAAGCTTTCAATGCTGCTATCGGAGCTGATCGTGATGTCGATGCGATCGTGCATCTCGCAGCACAGGCTGGTGTGCGTTATTCCATTGAAAACCCTGCTGCTTATGTTTCCGCCAATGTCATGGGACAGGTGACAGTATTTGAAGCAGCCCTCAAGCTCGATAAGCGTCCGCCGATTGTTTATGCCAGTTCGTCCTCGGTCTATGGCGCGAATGAAAAAATCCCATTTTCAGAAAGTGATGCTGTCGATCACCCGGTTTCGGTCTATGCAGCAACCAAGCGTTCGGGTGAGCTTCTGGCCTTTTCCTATAAGCATGTACATGGACTTGCCTCGACGGGCTTACGCTTTTTTACGGTTTATGGTCCATTTGGGCGCCCGGACATGGCGCCATGGCTGTTTACATCGGCGATCCTTAAAGGCGAACCGATCCGTGTTTTTAACAACGGCGAAATGCAGCGCGACTTCACTTTCGTCGATGATATCGTCAGTGGTGTATTGGGCGCTGTAAAGCGGATCATCACGCAACCTGAACAAACCGCACCGGTCTATAATCTCGGCAATAACCGGCCTGTTATGCTTAGCAATTTCATTGCAGCGATTGAAAAAGCATGCGGCAGAGAAGCGATCCGCAAGTTTGAACCAATGCCTGCAGCCGACGTTCCGCGCACCTATGCAGATATTACGCTTGCGGCGCGGGATCTTGGTTTCAACCCGCAAACCACGCTCGAGGAAGGCATTCCTCTGTTTGTCGATTGGTTTCGCGGCTATAATGGATTGCGATGAGAGAACCGAAATCAAAACGGGGCTTTCGCCCATTGGCTGATATGACGTCTGGTCTGATGGACCCGATGTTGCAGAAGCGTGCGGGGATTAATCTTTCACTGCTGCAATCCTGGGAAGATATTGTTGGGCCTGCAATCGGTGCTTCCTCCCGGCCTTTGCGAATTCTCTGGCCGCGCCGTCTGCATGATGACGATCCGTTTAGTCCTGCAACGCTGGTTATTGCTTGCGAAGGCTTTTCTGCGTTGCAGATCCAGCATGAGACAGGCGAAATCATCAGCCGCGTAAATGGTTTCCTTGGCTTCTCAGCCGTTGGCCGCATCAAGATCGAGCAGAAGCCGCCTGCGCTTGATTTCAGGCGCAAGCCAAGGCGGCTGGTGCCTCTGGCACCTTCGGAAGAGCGCCGTATCGACAAGGCAACAGACGGGATTGAAGACGATGCCCTGCGCGCAGCATTGGCGCGTCTAGGCAAGAATATCCTCGCCGAAAAGCGCGCTACAAAGAAATGAGCGCCCTGCCATAAAATTGATGCATGGCTGGCGCTGAATTTCATTTGATTGCAACGGGGCTGGTGATTAATCGTTGGCCACCTTAAATTGTTCTCGAATATTAACATTGAAACAGGAATGGATGATTCGTATGCCTGCAACGCTTAATCGCAGACATGTTATTTCCCTTGCGGGGGCCGCTGCCGCGGGTATTGCTTTTGCTGGCAATGCGAGCGCGCAGTCACGCAGCGCTGATGCAAGTGTTGATGCTGCCAAGGTCGCTGAAGCCGGCAAGTTGAAGGACATGGTCTATGGCAAGGCCGATGCGCCTGTTACGATTGTTGAATATGCCTCGCTGACCTGCTCACATTGCGCAGATTTTGCTATCAACACCTTTCCCAAGATCAAAGAAAAATACATTGATACGGGCAAAGTGCGTTTGATTTTCCGCGAATTCCCGTTCGATCCGCGCGCAACAGCTGCTTTTATGCTTGCTCGCTGCGCGCCTGAAGATCGTTATTTCCCGATGATCGAAGTCTTCTTCAAGCAGCAGCAACAATGGGCTGGTGCGGCTGATGGAGAAGCTGCACTGCTTCAGATCGCGAAACTTGCAGGTTTTACACAGGAGTCGTTCAAGGCTTGCTTGACGAACCAGCAACTTCTCGATGATGTGAGAGCAACCATGGAACGCGGATCGCAGGAATTTGGTGTGAATGCCACTCCAACTTTCTTCATCAACGGACAAAAATACGCTGGAGCCCTTTCGGTTGACGAGATGTCGGCAATCATTGACAAGCTGCTCTAAGCCGCCTTTCGGCATGAAAAGCGGACGCTTTATTGCGTCCGCTTTTTGCGTTTTTAAGCGGGGAGGATGCTGATGCGCTTCTCCAAGCTGCGTCTTGTCGGATTTAAATCCTTTGTCGAGCCGATGGAATTCGTCATTGAAGGCGGACTGACGGGCGTTGTCGGGCCCAATGGCTGCGGCAAATCCAATCTTGTTGAAGCGCTGCGCTGGGTGATGGGTGAAAACTCGTACAAGAATATGCGCGCTTCGGGCATGGACGACGTAATTTTTTCAGGCTCTGGCACGCGACCTGCGCGTAACACGGCGGAAGTCACCCTTTTCCTCGATAATTCCGACCGCACAGCGCCCGCAGCCTATAATGATCAGGATGAATTGCAGGTTTCACGCCGTATCGAGCGGGAGGCTGGTTCTGTTTATCGTATTAATGGCAAAGAAGCCCGCGCCAAGGATGTGCAGCTGCTCTTCGCTGATCAATCGACCGGCGCACGTTCGCCCTCTATGGTCGGCCAGGGCCGTATCGGTGAACTTATCCAAGCCAAGCCACAGGCGCGTCGCGCATTGCTGGAAGAGGCGGCGGGCATTTCCGGCCTCCATACCCGCCGTCACGAGGCTGAGTTGCGCCTTCGTGCAGCCGAAACCAATCTTGAGCGTCTCGAAGATGTGGTTGGTGAACTTGGCAGCCAGATTGAAAGCCTGAAACGCCAGGCGCGTCAGGCCAATCGCTTCAAAGCTTTGTCTGCTGATATTCGCCGCGCAGAGGCATCGTTGCTTCATTTGCGTTGGTCGCACGCCAAAACGCAGGAAGGTGAAGCACAAAGCGCGCTTGCACAGGCAACTTCGATTGTTGGCGATATGGCGCAGGCACAGATGAACGCTGCGCGTGATCAGGCCGTTGGCGCGCATAAATTGCCCGAACTGCGTGAGGCGGAAGCCAAAGCCGCGGCTGCTGTGCAGCGACTTTCCATTGCCCGTACACAGCTCGACGAAGAAGATGCTCGTATTCGCGCCCGCCGTGCCGAGCTTATGAAGCGGCTTGAACAATTGACCGCCGATATTGCGCGCGAAGAACAATTGGTGCGCGAGAATGCTGATATACTGGCGCGTCTTGACGAGGAAGAGCAGGAGCTGACCGCCTCCAACGAGGCATCTGGTGAGCGTGATGAAGAATTGCGCGCGATCTTTGAAGAAGCAGAAATCCGCCTGCAGGACAGCGAAAACGCCTTGGCGCGGGTAACCTCGGAACGTGCGGAAGCTGCTGCCGAACGTAGCCAAATTGAGCGCGCGTTGCAGGAAACACAAAGCCGCCGTGACCGCCTGATCAGCCAGATTGATAATATTGAGCGTGATATTGCAGCGGTCGTCGAGCAGATCGGTGGATTGTTTGATCCTGCTGAAAAACGTCTTGCCGTTGAGACCGCCGTTGAAGCACTGGCGGCTTCAGAGGAGGCGGTGATTGCCGCCGAAGAATGTGTTGGCAGTGCGCGCGAACAGGAGATGACGAGCCGTCAGCCTTTGCATGAGGCGCGCACCGAGTTGAGCCGGATAGAGACCGAAGCGCAGACACTGGCGCGTATTCTCAATGCCGGTGAGACTGGCCAGTTTCCGCCCGTTGTTGAAGAATTGCAGGTTGAGAAAGGCTATGAAATAGCCCTTGGTGCGGCATTGGGTGAAGACCTTGATGCAGCAAGCGATAATGCTGCACCCGTCTATTGGGCCTATAATCCGGCACAGGAAGCCGATCCGTCTTTACCTTCCGGTTCAACGCCGCTTGATCAGATCGTAAAAGGGCCGCAGCAATTGCGCCGAAGACTGGCACAGGTTGGGGTCGTTTCCGAGAATGATGGACCGCGTTTGCAGGCATCGTTGCGCCCCGGTCAGCGGCTTGTCAGCAAGGCTGGTGCTCTTTGGCGCTGGGATGGCTATACGGCGAGCGCCGATGCGCCGACACCTGCCGCGCAACGGCTTGCACAAAAGAACCGTCTCGCTGAACTTGAGCAGGAAGCAATTCGCGCCGCCAGTCGCTTGTCTGATGCGGAGCAAGTGTTGCAGCGTTTTGAAACGGCCGTTCGTGAAGCCGTGGAGCATGAACGTGTTGCGCGCGATGCATGGCGCGCAAACCAGCGCAAGCTTGATGATGCACGCGAAGCGCTTTCTGCGGTTGAGCGGGCTGCGGGGCAACTGGCAACCAAGCGTGCCGGTTTGGAAGATACCAAAGCCCGTCTTGAGGAAAGCCTTGAGGAAGCACAGGTTCTGGTGGTTGAGGCCGAAGATCGGCTGAATGAAATGCCGGATATTGGCGTCATCAGCGAACGGCATTCTGTTTTTGCAGCACAGGTGCAGTCGGATCGTGCGAGGCTTGCGGAAGCCCGCGCTGCTTATGAAGGTCAGCGCCGTGAGGCGGATAATCGTTTGCGGCGTCTCTCCATGATCGGGCTTGAGCGCCGCAACTGGGCCGCGCGCGCGCAGAGTGCGCAGAGCCAAATTTCGGCCTTAAATGATCGCCGTGCGGAAACTGCGGACGAAGCGGAAGTCTTGGCTGAAGCGCCGGAAGAGATCGAAAGCCGACGCCGTGCCTTGCTTAATGAGCTTTCGGAAGCTGATGAGCGCCGCAAGCGGGCTGCGGATATTCTCATTGAAGCTGAGGCCGCCCAGGCAGAACTTGACAAGGCTGCGACCCTTGCCATCCAGCAGCTTGCAACCAGTCGCGAACAGCGTGCGCGTGCGGAAGAGCGACTGACGGCAGCCGAGGAACGCCGCAGGGATGCAGAAGCGCGTATTGCGGAGGCGCTCAACTGTGCGCCCCATGAGGCCATCAAACAGACCGGCCTCAAGCCAGAAGATCGCATGCCCGACCCCGATCAGATCGAACGCCAGCTTGAGCGACTGCGTATCGAACGCGAACGCCTTGGTGCGGTGAACTTGCGCGCGGAAGAGGAGAGCCAAGAACTCTCCGGGCGTCTTGATGCGATTGTTTCAGAACGTGAAGATGTGATCGAAGCGATCAAAAAACTGCGCCAGGCGATTCAGAGCCTCAACCGAGAAGGGCGTGAGCGGCTTCTGGCGGCTTTTGATGTTGTGAATGCGCAGTTCCAGCGCCTGTTCACCCATCTTTTTGGCGGCGGCACTGCGGAATTACAGCTCATTGAAAGTGATGATCCGCTGGATGCGGGGCTGGAAATTCTTGCACGTCCTCCCGGAAAGAAGCCACAAACGATGACGCTGCTTTCAGGTGGTGAACAGGCATTGACGGCCATGGCATTGATCTTTGCTGTCTTCCTGACCAATCCGGCTCCGATCTGCGTGCTGGACGAAGTGGACGCGCCGCTCGACGACCATAATGTCGAGCGCTACTGCAACTTGATGGACGAAATGGCGTCATCGACCGAAACACGGTTTGTCATCATTACGCATAATCCGATCACCATGGCGCGTATGAATCGCCTCTTCGGCGTGACAATGGGCGAGCAGGGCGTGAGCCAGCTTGTTTCGGTTGATCTGCAAACCGCAGAGCAATTGCGCGAAGCAAGCTGATATTACGTCATTTTAAGATCAGCGAGCCTTGTAGGTTACGCTGATTTTTGCACCTGTCAGCGCGTGTTGCGCAAGTGTGTCCGGTTCCAGATCGTTGAGACTGATCGGCAAAGGCTTGTCGAAATCCACATCCATCGTGAAGAAGCCGGTTGGATGGGGCATGTCCGCAACAAAGCGCAGCAGCGCTTTTCGGGAATCCGCATTGATTTGACTGTCGGGCAACATTTCAATGCCTTTGCTTGCCACATCGCGCAGACGCGCAATATCGGCTTCCGGGTCGCTTTCACCCGTTTCGGAGGGCAATGCAGCGTAATTGGCAAGAACAGGCAGAGCGATGCTCTCCCATAGTCCTTGATTATCAAGGCGCAAGCGCAGATGAGAGAGCGTTGCGGTTGGATTAACGGTGAGCGAAGCAACCGACGAATCAACCGGCAGATTGATTTGCGCAGAAACTGAAGCCTTGCCAATCTTTAAACTGCTGATTTCCGCATTCTGAATGTGCAGATAACCACTCTGTGGGTTGAAGCGGTAAGACGCCGTAAAGTCCATCGGCCACTGCTGAATTGAGGTGATATAATCGGAAACCTTGTTGCCGCTTTGCAGCGTCATGCGCACACCGTCCACTGCGATGCGTCCCCATTGTGGTGCGGCTTTGCTCAAGTCAGGTGCTTCTGACAGATAATCCTGCAAGCGATCAGCTTCGAGGATTGCCCTGTCGATCGTCCAGCCCATAATGCGCATCGTGTGATAAACGCTGTTCGATACAATGCAGCCATCGGGGATATCTCTGACGGCATAATCCTTGCCAGGTGTGAGAAGGCTCATACCATTGAGGAATTCTTCACACCGGTTAAGCGGTGCATTCTCGGGTGCAGGCGCCGCTTTTTGCGCAAATGCTGATGTGGATGCAAGGGAGAGCAGAACGGCAGGGAGAATGAAGCGCATATCACCGAATTCTAATTTGAACGAAATAAGATGCGCTGCATCATTTCCATATGGGCGCCGCTGTCAACCAGCGACCATGATGTTGTTATGTCTCGCTCCAAACAGCAAGTTCATTACCCGCAGGGTCGGTGAAATGAAAACGACGACCGCCCGGAAATGCAAAAATCGGCTTCACAACTGTGCCACCAGCTTCTGTCACAGCCTTCAAAGTTTCTTCGAGTTGCGCTGAATAAAGGACAGGCAGGGGTTTGGGGGTTGCTTCCGGGTCGGCATCAAAACCACCATCCAATCCCTCCGCAAAAGCAGAATAGGTCGGGCCATAATCAACAAAGGACCAACCAAAAGCACGCGCATAAAAACTCTTTGCACTATCCAGTGATCCCTTGGCCGCAGGCATTTCAAGATAATCAAGTTTACCGGTGATACGCATAGTCAACTCCAAATGTTCTATTTTTGTTCTTATTTCTGATCTAATCCGCCATCAGAGTCAAGCTGATGAGCTGGCTTTATCGTTGTCTAATCGATTCTATTACGATGCTTTGTCTTTTTTGATTGGCAGACAACGACTTGATCGCATAAGCACGAAGGTAATTTCTGCAGTTCTGTGGAAAAACACAGACATTGCGGACCGTTACCTGCGCAAGGGAGGCCAGCATGGCAAAGTGGGTGTACGCATTCGGTGATGGCAAGGCAGAGGGTGCTGCGAGTGATCGCAACCTTCTCGGCGGCAAGGGGGCGAACTTGGCTGAAATGAGCAGCCTTGGTTTGCCTGTGCCGCCCGGCTTTACGATTACAACCGAAGTCTGCACCTCCTATTATGACAATGAGCGCTCCTATCCTGAGGAACTTGATCAGCAGGTGCAAAACGCGCTTGATCAGGTGGCTGCCTTGACCGGGCGCGTGTTCGGTGGCTCGGAAAAACCTTTGCTTGTATCGGTGCGTTCGGGTGCGCGAGCATCCATGCCGGGCATGATGGATACGGTTCTCAACCTCGGTCTCAATGATGAGACGGTGCAGGCGATTGCACGCGAAGCTGATGATGAGCGTTTCGCCTATGACAGCTATCGCCGTTTTATCCAGATGTATTCGGATGTCGTGCTTGGTGTTGATCACGGTTTCTTCGAAGAAATTCTTGAAGACAAAAAGGCAGATCTCGGTGTTGAAGTCGATACAGCTTTAAGCGCTGCCGACTGGAAAGACGTGATTGCGCTTTATAAGGCGAAAGTTGAGGAAGAACTCGGCGCGCCTTTTCCGCAAGACCCCCGTGAACAGCTTTGGGGCGCGATCAGTGCCGTTTTCTCAAGCTGGATGAATGCACGCGCCATCACCTATCGTCGCCTGCATAGCATCTCGGCCCAATGGGGTACGGCGGTGAATGTTCAGGCCATGGTGTTTGGCAATATGGGTGAAACCTCTGCAACGGGTGTTGCCTTCACACGTAACCCTTCGACCGGCGAAAAGAAGCTCTATGGCGAGTTTCTGGTCAATGCGCAGGGCGAAGATGTTGTTGCAGGCATTCGCACGCCGCAGAACATCACTGAAGAAGCGCGCATTGCTGCCGGTTCCGACAAGCCTTCGCTTGAAAAAGTTATGCCGGAAGCCTTTGGCGAATTTTTGAAAGTCGCAGATCGGCTTGAACAGCATTATCGCGATATGCAGGACCTGGAATTCACCATCGAGCGCGGCAAGCTCTGGATGTTGCAAACCCGCTCCGGCAAGCGCACGGCAAAAGCAGCACTCAAAATGGCTGTTGAAATGGTCGCAGAAGGGCTGATTACCGAAGAAGAAGCTGTGTTGCGTATTGATCCGGCGGCACTTGATCAGCTTTTGCATCCGACCATTGACCCGCGTGCCGAGCGCATCGTCATAGGCCAGGGCTTGCCCGCTTCTCCCGGGGCTGCCACGGGCGAAATTGTGTTCTCGTCCGAAGATGCGGAGCAGGCAAAAGCTGAAGGCCGCAATGTCATTCTGGTGCGTGTTGAGACAAGCCCGGAAGACATTCACGGAATGCACGCTGCTGAAGGTATTCTCACCACACGCGGTGGTATGACCAGCCACGCGGCTGTGGTCGCGCGCGGCATGGGCAAGCCATGTGTCTCGGGCGCGGGTTCGTTGCGAGTTGATTATCGCAACGGCACGATGCTTGCTGCCGGGCAAATCTTTAAAAAAGGTGACATCATCACTGTCGATGGTGGTAGTGGTCAGGTGCTGAAAGGCGCTGTTGCCATGTTGCAGCCCGAGCTGTCTGGTGATTTTGGCAAGCTCATGGAATGGGCCGACAAGACTCGCCGCATGAAGGTGCGCGCCAATGCGGAAACGCCTGCCGATGCCCGCACAGCACGCTCGTTTGGCGCCGAAGGCATCGGGCTTTGCCGCACCGAACACATGTTCTTTGAGGGCGAACGCATTATCGCGATGCGCGAAATGATTCTTGCTGACAAAGAGGATGGCCGCCGCACTGCTTTGGCCAAACTTCTGCCAATGCAGCGCTCGGATTTTGTTGAACTGTTTGAGATCATGAAGGGGTTGCCTGTCACAATCCGCTTGCTCGATCCGCCATTGCATGAGTTTCTTCCGCGCACCGATGAGGAAGTTGCGGAAGTGGCAAGCGCCATGGGTGTTGACGCGGATAAACTGCGTGAACGTGCCGATAGTCTTCACGAGTTTAATCCGATGCTTGGCCATCGCGGTTGCCGTCTGGCTATCTCCTATCCGGAAATCGCTGAAATGCAGGCGCGTGCAATCTTTGAAGCCGCCGTTGAAGCGGGCAAGAAAACCGGCGAGCCGGTGGTGCCGGAGATCATGGTGCCGCTGGTCGGTCTCAAGGCGGAGCTCGATTTTGTCAAGGCCCGCATCGATGCGGTGGCAAAAGAAGTGATTGGCGAGTCCGGCGTGCAGATCGACTATATGGTCGGCACGATGATCGAATTGCCGCGCGCAGCCCTTCGGGCAGCTGAAATTGCCGAAACCGCAGAGTTCTTTTCTTTTGGCACCAACGATCTCACGCAGACCACTTTTGGCATTTCACGTGATGATGCAGCGCCGTTCCTTTCGACCTATCAGAGCCGAGGCGTGATCGAACAGGACCCGTTTGTTTCATTGGATTTCGATGGTGTGGGCGAGCTGATTCAGATTGCAGCCGAGCGTGGTCGCAAAACACGCGACAAACTCAAGCTGGGGATTTGTGGCGAACATGGCGGCGATCCGGCATCAATCAGTTTCTGCGAGCAAACAGGCCTTGATTACGTGTCCTGTTCGCCATTCCGCGTGCCGATTGCACGGCTTGCAGCCGCCCAAGCCGCAATTCGCAATAAATAGTTACCACACTTCGGCTATGATTCTGGCATTTAAGCGGGCAGCTTATTGCCAGAATTCTATGTGCCGGGGTGGCTATGTTTCGTTTTTTGTCAGCGGCGGGGGCCGCGCTCGTTTTTTCTTGCTCTGTGGCCAACGCTTCTGATGCATCGTCAAAGACGGATAAACATGAGAAAATCAGCATCGTTGAGCCGCAATTGCATATCGCAAAAGGCGGTTCGGCTGCGCCGCAGGTTGCATTGACCCTTGATGCTTGCATGGGGAAGACGGATCACCGTATTCTTGATGTGCTGGTGCGGAACCGCATTCCGGCAACAATTTTTGTAACCGCGCGCTGGTTGAAACAAAATGCGGAAGCTTTTGCGGTGATGAAAGCCCATCCTGATCTTTTCGATATTGAGAACCACGGCAACATGCATGTGCCAGCCATCACCAATGTGCCGACCATGTACAATATTAAAACGGCAGGCTCACTGGATGCCGTTCGCTCTGAAATTGACGGTGGTGCCGATGCGATCGTGCAATCAGGTGCATCGAAACCGCTCTGGTATCGCGATGCAACGGCCCGTTATTCGACAGATGCGATTAAATTTGCACAAAGCAGGGGCTATAAAATCGGTGGTTACTCGCTCAATGGCGATCAGGGCGCATCGCTGCTTGCACCCGTCGTTGCCCGGCGCATTTCAGCCGCACGCGATGGTGATGTGATTATTTCACATATCAATCAGCCCACGCGTTCGGCAGGCGAAGGCGTTGCCAAAGGCATTCTTGCACTTCAAGCCAAAGGCATGAAGTTTGTAAAGCTAAGAGATGTCGAGACAACCATGACACTCAATCCGGTGCCCGCACATCATCTTCATGTGGACGCAGTTCCGCAACCGGACAATTGATAGACAAGGTTCATTCGCCGTTGATCGGACCTTGAGGCGTCAGGCTTTTCATGACCTCTGCATAATTGCGGCCAAGACTGACGAAAAGAGCATTTTCGCCGGTGGGCGGCGCAACGGAAAGCGTTGTCCCATCATTTCCCAAAGTCACAAAAACAACCTGATCCTGTGGCTGGCCGGCAATCGCGATGGCACCGATGCGCTGAGCCGTACTCGTATCGAGCGCAGGCATGTTGAAAAGCACTTCGCCACCCACCCGCTCTGCGGCTTTGGCAAGAGCTGTGTCAAATCCTTCAATCAAAACGTCGATGGCTCCGAGCGCAAATTCCAGCTCGACGGCCTCCAGGGTCATGACTTCCTGCTCGGAGGCAGCAATGCTGGATGTGGCTGATGAATGCCCATTATGAAGGTTTCGATCCATGTCGTCCTTTCCGACGAATCCGATAAACGCCCCATATACGCGATCATGCCCTCCATTAGGAGTTGCTACAATGATTTTTATATTGATTTAGCTATATTTTTTAAGCGCATTTTTTATAACTGGACGAATTGCCAGTGTGACGCCCGCCTTTTTCTTTTGCGCCAAGGCAGTCTCTGTTATGCATGAGGCCGCGGTTTTCAAATCATTCTGGGGCGTTGCATGAGGAAACTTCGTTATCAACGCAGGCAGTCACGTTCCGCAATATGGGCATTGCGGTTCGGTATATTTGCCTTTGTGCTCTCCGTGCTTGGCCTCATACTGCACAGGTTTGGCAAGCTTGAAACACCACACTTCGTTCTCATTGCTGCTCTTGGTGCAGTGATTGCAATATTGGCTTTGCTATGCGCAGCCAAAGGACTGCGTAATCTCTGGGTCAATGGAGATAAAGGCGGCGCGCGCTCCTTTTGGGCGGGGTTTCTGGCGTTTTCAGTTCTTTTGCCGGTCTGCTTTGTGGGTAATCTTTGGTATGGCTCGGCACGCATTTTTGATGTGACAACCGATTTTGAGATGCCGCCACAATTTCCATCAACGATGCCGCAGCGTTTGGCCGGGATGAACCCGCTCTCAGAGGCCGTTCAGGGGGACATGCTGGGACAGATGGCGGCTTATCCCGATGTGATCGGACGCCGCTATGAAGCTGCGCCTGATCGTGTGGCGCAAGCTGTTGTCAATACGCTCAAAGCTTTTAGCTGGACGCAAATTGGCCGTGATATTCCCTTGTCACAACAAAACGCGATCCGTTTTGCTGTGATTGCGCATAGTCCAATTCTTGGCCTGAAAAGCGATGTGGTGATTCGGCTGCTTGACGAAGGCGAAATCACCTATGTTGATATGCGGTCTTTATCACATTATGGCGATCGCGACATGGGGCTGAACGCAGCTTTCATTACGCAGTTTTTGAGCGCACTTGAGGGAGAGGTCAACAAAGCGCCTGCTGATGCTGAATAATTACTTTGGCTGATAAATACCGTTAAGCGAGGGATTGCCGTCGGTGGTGATTTCATCGCGCCCCACAAGGTCTTCAAGGTGTGCGAGCACCGACAAGGCGGCCGCACCATGCAGACGCGGATCGGTGTCGCGATAAATGGCCTTGACCATATCGGGAATGGTGCGGTCGCCTTGCACGATCCGCTCCAGTATTGCGCGCTCCCGCATTTTGCGATGTGTGCGAAGACCACGCACAAAAGCTGCGGGTTTGGTAACAGCTCCACCATGACCGGGCAGATAGATACGATCATCACGCTCCAGCAGCTTTTCAAGTGACGCCATATAGTCGCTCATGGAGCCATCCGGCGGTGCTACAATCGAGGTCGCCCACGCCATGACATGATCGGCAGAAAACAGAACATCCGAGTCCTCAAGGGCAAAGGCCATGTGATTGGCGGCATGGCCGGGCGTGTGTATGCCACGCAAAACCCAGCCGTCGCCATCGACTTTTTCGCCATCCGCCAAGGCCAGATCAGGAGCAAAATCAGTATCCGCACTGGCTTCGAGCAGATTCACTTCGCCGTTGTGATAAGGTCGGGCCGGGCGATGCGGACCTTCAGCAACGATAAGCGCGCCGGTCTGCTCTTTTAAGCGCTTTGCGAGCGGCGAGTGGTCGCGATGTGTGTGGCTCACAAAAATATGGCTCACCGGACGGTTACCAATTGCTGCCAGAAGGGCCTGAAAATGCGCCTCATCTTTCGGGCCCGGATCGATGATGGCAAGGGTATCCGTTCCGATGAGGTAGCTGTTGGTGCCATGAAATGTGAAAGCGCTCGGATTATTTGCGGTCAGGCGTAAAATATCTTTACTCAAGGCAATCGGAGTTCCATATTCAGGAGAGAAACGACCGTCGAAATCCAGCGCCATTGAATGGTCCAATGCTTCTTTGGTTTTATTGCCTGAATTGATTAGAATTTATAATGTCAGGTTTCAAATGGATTATCTGGTTTTGCAAACCGGAACGCCCAGTCTAAGGAGTGAGATAAAAATGCAGAACAGATCTCGGGCCAAAGCCGCCACCGCATCACTCGCCGCCAGCTATCTGCCCACAGGGCAATTGGCACGGGCTTTCTATTTTGTCTCGCTTGCCCTGATCGGCACCGCTGTGCTGACCATATCGGCAAATATCAAGGTCGATCTTCTTTATGTGAATGTGACGATGCAGACCTTTGCGCTTTTTGCGCTTTCGGCGGTCTATGGATCGCGTCTTGCTGTCGCAACGGTAGCGCTTTATCTGCTTGAAGGCGCACTCGGTATGCCGGTTTTCACCGGAACGCCTGAAAAGGGTATTGGCCTTGCCTATATGGTCGGCCCGACTGGCGGCTATCTTCTTTCCTATCTTGTTGCTGCATGGATGATCGGTCGCGCTGCCGACAAGGGATTGGCCCGTAATCCTTTGGCGCTGGGTGGTGTGATGCTGCTTGCCGAACTCGTTGTGCTTGTCATGGGTGCCGGTTGGATGGCTTATCTCTTTGGTCTTGAAAAAGGTATTGCCTTTGGCTTCGGCGTTTTCATTGTCGGTGATCTGATCAAGCTCGCACTTGCGGCCTGTGGCGTTCCAGCTGTGAGCGCCTTGTTCAAGCGCTGATAGATCCAGACCGCTGTAAATTTGAAAGGCCGGGTGACGATCCCGGCCTTTTTCATCTGTATGTTGAAACTGCTTCGCGATTGACAATACTTTGGATGCGACGCTTTGCTATGCAAGATGCGTTCAGTGACTGGGGGAGGGCTGAGTGAAGTTTGAAGTGCTTGAGGTTGAGCGGCTGACAAAGGCCGCTTTCGCGCCTTTTGGGGATGTGATTGAAGTGGAGGAGGCCGAGCGCCGTCTCATCAACAATGGCACAACGGAGCGCTTTCATGATCTGGCCCGCGTTGAGGCGGCGGGCACCAATGCGCGTGTTCTGATCAATATATTTCGCGGTCAGTTTTTTAAGCTACCAATCGATATTGTCATGCTGGAGCGGCATCCATTTGGTTCGCAGGCTTTTGTTCCGCTCAATAGCAGGCCGTTTCTCGTGGTTGTCGCCGAAGATAATGATGGCAAGCCTGACCGACCACGCGCATTTCTGGCGCGGGGTGATCAGGGTGTCAATTACTGGCGCAATGTCTGGCATCATCCGTTGGTGTCTCTCGAAGAGACATCGGATTTTCTTATTGTTGACCGCGCGGGCAGTGAAGATAATCTGGAGGAATATTTCCTGTCGGATGTTACCTACCGCATAGAGACAATTCCGGCTCCTGAAAAGCAAATCTGAGGTGAACCATGGGCAAGCTATCCACACATGTTCTAGATACGGCCCATGGCAGCCCGGCGGCGGCAATGCGTTTAGAGCTTTACAGGCTTGGTGCTTTGGGAAGCACTGAGCTGATTAAGCGCACGGTCACCAATCTGGATGGTCGTACGGATGAGCCATTACTCAGTGGCAGTGAGATGCAGGAAGGCACTTACGAATTGCAGTTTCACGTCGCTGAATATTTCGAGGGGCGTGGCGCCGATGTTGCCAATCCTCCTTTTCTCGATCTGATCCCGATCCGCTTCGCAATCGCAGATGAAGACGGCAATTATCACGTGCCTCTGCTGGTGAGCCCCTGGTCTTATTCCACATATCGTGGGAGCTGACTTATCCCCATCATCAGGCAAGCGATTAAGCTCCTCGCATTGTTACCGCGAGGAGTTTTTCATGGATCAGACACCCAATCTCAAACTTCCCTATATTGCGTCCAGCCAGGCACAGAAACACGTGACCCATAATGAGGCGCTGCGATTGCTGGATGCAGTTGTACATCTGAGCGTGAAATCACGCACGCAAACCGATGCGCCTGCAACACCTTTATCCGGTGAACGATATATCGTTGCAGCACCTGCCGCAGGGCTGTGGGCAGGCAAGGCCGGTATGATCGCCGTCTTCGTTGATGGCAGCTGGTCTTTTATTGCTGTGGCAAAAGGCTGGCTGGCTTATGTTGAAGATGAAAGCAACCTGCTGGTGTTTAACGGCACGCAGTGGGAAGGCGCAAGTTCCATCCCGGAACGTCTTTCTCTGTCCATGCTGGGCATTCAAGCGACGGCTGATGCGACCAACCGTTTTGCACTCTCTTCAGAGGCAAGTCTGTTTAACAATGCCGGCGCAGGGCATCAGGTAAAAGTTAATAAAAACACCTCCGCTGACACCGCAAGCCTGTTGTTCCAGTCAGGCTGGACTGGACATGCCGAGATGGGCCTGAGTGGTGACGATAATTTCAGCATCAAGGTTGGCAATGATGCCGGCAATTGGCGCGTCGCGGTGAAGGTTGACCGGGAAACCGGCAATGTTGCAGTGGGGGCAATGTTGCCGACAACCCGCCTGCATGTTGATGGGCCCGTTCGCCCGGCGTCCTATCCGGTGTTCGGATTGCCATCTGCCTCTCAACACGGTGCCGGAGCCATTGTTTTTGTGAACAACGCGAGCGGCGGTGCGCAAATGGCTTACTCAGATGGAACAGTCTGGCGCAGTATTCGTACCGGCAATATGATCATATAAGTTTCTGCTTCATAGGCGGCGCGGTGGTTTTACCGCCCCCTTTTTCCTCTTCGATATTGTATTGGTCATTCTGTGCAATCAAATGCTTTTGAAATATGGAAATATCACTGTATTCACTTATCAGCGAGTTGGTTTTTCGGGCCTCTTTGGGTGAGATGCTGTAAAGGCTCTTAAATGCTTTGGTAAACTGGCTTGTATTCTGAAAACCACAACGATAGGCGATTTCTTTAAACGAAAGCTGCTTGCCCTGTATTTCAATCAATAGTTGATAAGCAAGATCAAGCCGTTTGTCTCGAATGATTTTTGCCACGCCGCCATCTGCCTCGAAAGCTCGATAAAGATGTGAGCGCGAGACGTGAAAATGCTGCTGGATAGACCTTGGCTTTAGGGCAGAATTGGTAAGGTTATCATCAATATATGCCAGAATCCGATGTCGCATGGTCAGTTTCATGGCTACGCTGTTTGTTAATTCTTGTTGCGTGCCGTTAATGCAGGAAGCCAAAAGTGTTAGCATTGCCTCTCTGGCAGCCGTTGCTTCGGTTGCATTGAGCTGTGAACTGATATTGATCATATCCTTCACATAGTTAAACAGTAAAATCGTTGTTGGGGATTGCGCTTTAAGGACGGAACCATCCAACTTTCTCCATCCGGTGCGCTTTTCCAGCTCATGTTTTGGGATGAGAACTGTGATCCGCCCATCTGTTTCAGTGCTGCTTGATACCACCTGCGATAAATTGAGAAGAATAATATCACCCGGATGAGCGAAAACCTCTATGCCGTTAAAATTTCCGTGCAGCGTTCCCGCCAGAATGATGTGAAGAATATAATGGTCAAGTCCATTATTCGTGATCAGTCTTTCGGCGCATTGATCGCTTTGCTTGTTAAAATTTGTGCTGCCCAACAGCAGCGATTCCATCGTTTTTTCGCGTAAAACTCCGCGAAAGCCTTTCAAATGAGGGCCGGTGTTTTTAGGCGCCTCATAATTGGCTTTAAATGCATCATCCCCAAACTTATCTCGGCCTTGGGAATACTCCATGTTCATCGATAAAAAGAGTTCAATATCCATCTCAATCCCATCTAAACTTAATTAGAACATGTGGATAAGCAAAAATTTAAGATTTCGAAGCAAGTATATGGATGCTGATTTGAGTATATATAAAAAAGTAAAAGATTCGCTAGTGTGAATAAAATATTTTATATGAAGTATTCGTTCATTCTAAATAATAATATTTTAATTAACTTATATTTACGCGCTTAAAATTAAGGTTTATTGATCGTTTTAAATAAAAAATGATCGCATCAAATCAAGCGCCTGCATTTCGGGCTGGGTTTTGTTCTGATGCGATCAAGAAAAGCGACGAAAATATAGAATGCGTCACGTCAGATTTAATAAGGGCTTTCGACCTTGCCCATTTCCACATAGACGGTCTTGATCTGGCTATAATGGGTCAATGCTGCAATGCCGTTTTCACGGCCAAAACCCGATTGTTTATAGCCGCCAAAAGGTACTTCGACCGGCGTAAGATTATAGGCATTGATCCAGCAGGTGCCTGCCTTGATCTGGCCAATCACGCGATGACCGCGGGCGATGTCAGCGGTGAAAACACCTGCCGCCAGGCCAAATTCGCTATTATTGGCACGCGCGATCACCTCTTCTTCGTCAGAGAATTCCAGAATACTCATGACTGGACCAAAAATTTCCTCACGCGCAATGGTCATCATGTCGGTAACACCCGTGA
The DNA here is from genome assembly GCF_044435015.1 of Ochrobactrum sp. S1502_03. Classification (NCBI taxonomy): domain Bacteria; kingdom Pseudomonadati; phylum Pseudomonadota; class Alphaproteobacteria; order Hyphomicrobiales; family Brucellaceae; genus Ochrobactrum; species Ochrobactrum sp. S1502_03. The sequence continues at coordinate 74,508 of NZ_JAYEXN010000003.1, read as the reverse complement.
AGACCGTTGGCTCAATAAAATAGCCTTTATCAAAGCCCTGAATTTTTGGAATGCCGCCGCCACAGGCGAGCGTGGCACCTTCGGCTTTGCCCTTTTCAATGTAGGACAGAACCTTGTCGCGTTGCGCGCCATTGACGAGCGGACCCATCTGGGTTGCTTCATTCAGAGGGTCGCCAATGCGGATTTTGCGGGTGCGCTCAACAAGACGTTCGATAAAGACGTCCTGAATGTTTTTATGTACGAAAACACGTGTGCCGTTGGAGCAGACCTGTCCTGTCGAATAGAAATTACCCAGCATCGCGCCGCCAATGGCACTCTCAATATCGGCGTCATCAAAAACGATGATCGGCGATTTCCCGCCAAGCTCCATCGTGACATGTTTGAGCTGTTCGCCAGCCTGCGACATGATTTTTTTGCCGGTCGGAACCGAACCAGTCAGCGAAACCTTTGCTGTCAGACGGTGATTGACAAGTGCGGCACCGACATCGCCAAAACCTTGCACCACATTGAACAGGCCGTCGGGGAGGCCAGCCTCCTTATAGGCTTCCGCCAGCGCGAGGGCAGAAAGAGGGGTGTTTTCCGATGGCTTGAAGATGAAGGCATTGCCCATGGCGAGTGCTGGCGCGGATTTCCATGCGGCGATCTGGATTGGATAATTCCATGCGCCGATCCCAACGCAGATACCGAGCGCTTCGCGACGTGTATAGGCAAACGAGCCACCAAGCTCCACGAATTCACCATTGAACCCGGAAATGACACCGCCAAAAAACTCCAGTGCATCGGCGGCTGACGCAGCATCCGCTACCAGTGTTTCCTGTAGCGCTTTGCCGGTATCAAGTGTCTCAAGCTTGGAGAGTTTTTTGTTTTTTTCGCGCAGAATTTCAGCCGTGCGGCGCAAAATGCGGCCTCGCTCTACGGGCTTGAGTGCCGCCCATTCGCCCTGCGCTTTCAATGCTGCTGCATAGGCGCTCTCGATGACGTCCGGTGTTGCTGAATAAAGCTTTGCAATTTCTTCGCCCGTTGCCGGATATATGACTGAAAGCGGCTTGCCAGCTTTATCGTCCACGAATGCACCGCCGATGAAATGCGAGGCTTTGGGTTGAACTTTCATACTATTCTCCTCGAAGTTCATTAGCGATCAGATATTTCCCAGCGCGGGTTAATCCATGGCTCTTGGTTGGACCTTGCCAAAGGCGTGCGACCCAGAATGTGATCTGCCGCTTTTTCGCCGGTCATGATCGACGGGCCGTTGAGATTGCCGTTGGTTATACGCGGGAAAATGGACGAATCCGCGACCCGTAATCCCTCAACGCCAATAACCCGGCATTCAGGATCAACCACGGCCATTGGATCGTCAACTGATCCCATTTTGCAGGTTCCGCAAGGGTGAAATGCACTTTCCACATGCTCGCGAATGAAATTGTCGATCTCATCATCCGATTGAACATGCGCGCCGGGTTGGATTTCTGCACCACGATAGGATGCAAACGCATCCTGCCCAAAAATCTCTCGGGTTAACCGCACGCAATGACGGAAATCGGCCCAGTCATCCTCGTGCGACATATAATTGAACTGAATGCGTGGCTTTTCGCGTGGATTGGCAGAGCGAAGCGTCACACTACCACGCGATTTTGAGCGCATTGGTCCGACATGTGCCTGAAAGCCATGGGATTCTGCTGCTGCCTTGCCGTCATAGCGGATAGCGACCGGCAGGAAGTGATATTGAATATCCGGATATTCGACACCCGCTTTCGAACGCACAAAGGCGGCAGATTCAAAGTGGTTTGTCGCGCCGTCACCAGTTTTGAAGAACAGCCATTGTGCCCCGATCATGGCTTTGGAAAACAGGTTGAGTTTCGAGTAGAGCGTGATCGGCTGCGTGCATTCCTGCTGGATATAGACTTCCAGATGATCCTGCAGGTTTTGGCCAACACCGGGCCGGTCAGCCAGCACTTCAATGCCGTGTTCTTTAAGCTGCGCAGCTGGGCCAATGCCCGAAAGCATCAGCAGCTTAGGCGAATTAATAGACGATGCGGCGATGATGACTTCGCGCCGCGCGCGGATGGTCGAGAAGCTTCGGCCTGCTTCGATCTCAACACCCACGGCGCGCTTGCCTTCCATCACGATTTTGCGCGCCAGTCCTTTGACGAGCTTTACATTAGGGCGTTTGAGCGCAGGTTTGAGATAGGCATTTGCAGCAGACCAGCGACGTCCATTATGAATCGTCTGCTCCATCGGACCGAAGCCTTCTTGCTTCTCGCCATTATAATCGTCTGTGACTTCAAAGCCTGCCTGTTTTCCTGCATCAACAAAGGCCTTAAACAGCGGGTTGTCGCGACGTCCACGCTGAATATGCAACGGGCCATGGGTGCCGCGCCAGCCTTCCTGCCCACCGTGGGAGTTTTCCATCCGTTTGAAGTAAGGCAGTACGTCCGCAAAGGACCAGCCGCGTGCGCCGCTTTCCGACCAATGATCATAATCGCGTGCATGGCCGCGCACATAGACCATACCGTTGATGGATGATGAGCCGCCGACCACCTTACCACGTGGTGTCACCAGACGACGCCCATCGATATGTGGCTCAGCTTCTGTTGAAAAGCCCCAGTCATAGGTTTCCATATTCATGGGGAAGGAGAGGGCGGCAGGCATCTGGATCAGCGGACCAATGTCCGGGCCACCGAACTCGATGACGATGACCGAATGCTGGCCGTCTTCCGACAGGCGATAGGCAAGGGCCGAGCCAGCGGAACCTGAGCCGATGATAACGAAATCCGCTTCCATTTTTATTTCTCCGCCGCAAGCTGAACAGCGATGTAATCTTCGACAAGCGCAATCGCTGAATCTGCATTGGGCGCATCGGCGCCGAGGGCGTGGCGGATATAAAGCCCATCGATCAGTGCACCGGCACCTTCCGCAATACGGTTTGCACGCTCGCGGCTGGTGAGTTGCTCCAGCGCGAAGACAAAATTGGAATGCAGGCGGCGCGCATAGATGCGCAAAAGCCGTCTTGTGTCTTCGGACTGCTGCGCATGGACGTAGAAAGTCAGCCAGGCTGCAATGGTCTCCTGCGCAAACTGTGACGCCGAAAAATTGACGGCAATGATTGCTGCTAAACGCTGATGCGGGGTTTCCGCAAGTTTCACAGCCGCATTCAGATCGCTACCCAGCTCACGCAGCAAATGGCGCATGGTGGCGAGAATAAGCTTGTCCTTGCCGCCAAAATAATGATGCGCGAGCGCAGGCGAAACGCCGGCTTCATGCGCAATCTGCGCAACCGTCACGTCCAGCGAACCACGCTGGCCGATTGTACGAATGGCAGCGTCGATCAGTTCGCGCCGCCGTAAAGGCTCCATCCCGATTTTGGGCATAATCGTCATCCGGGTTGAGGGTGAGTTTGAATGCATTTTATATTTGATTGACTGATCAATCAATAAAAACTCTTGATGCAGAAAAATGCGAATTAATTTCGCCGCGTATGAGGCCAAATCTGTGGGCTTGCGGGAAATAGTGGCTCTGGATACATTCAGACGATGAGCAGAGCTTTCACCAAAGAACAGGATGACGCGCCGACGGATCTCGGCGAACGTCCCATTAGTCCGCATCGCAATCTCGTCACGGCCAATGGCCTGAAGATGATTGAAGACGAGCTTGCGCGTCTTCATCGCGAACTGGCAGAGGCGAATATTGCAGGAGAGCGTTCGGCAATTGCCCGTCTTTCGCGTGATCTCCGCTACTGGACGTCACGTCGCGAAACAGCAGAACTATCCGTGCCCGAGCCGGATAGCGATGTTGTGCGCTTTGGCATGACGGTGGAGCTGGAAAACCTCGATGATGGTGGCACGCGGGTATGGACCATTGTTGGCGAAGACGAGGCCGACCCAGCCAGCGGCAAAATTTCCCACGTTTCGCCTGTGGCCATCATGCTTTTTGGCAAGCCGGTGGGCGATGTTTTGAAGATCAATGGCAAGGACTGGGAGATTCTGGCTTTCAAGATATGATTTACAGCCACCCTTTTCGGCGGAAATAGAACAGCGGCAGAAGCGCTGAGGCCACCATCAGGCCCAGCGCCATCGGATAGCCCCATTGCGAATGCAGCTCCGGCATGAACGAGAAGTTCATACCGTAGATGGATGCGACAAGTGTCGGCGGCATGAAGCCCACGGCTGCAACTGAGAAAATCTTGATGATTGCGTTTTGCTCGACAGAGATTAGACCGACAATCGTATCAAGCAGGAACGTAACTTTATTGGATAGAAAATCCACGTAAGCGACGAGCGACTGTGTATCGCGCTCCAGCGATTTGATCCAGGAACGTGTGTCTTTTTTGGTCGCAACAGGGCTGTTGATCGCAGACAGATAGACAAGCATGCGACTGACGCCAGCAAGACTTTCCCGCATTCGCGATAGAAACGTACCCTGTCCGCCGATCTGCGTGAGAATATTCCGGAAATCCTCTGTCGTCATTGGCCGCGCCTTTGGTTGGCGGCGATAGATCGAATGTGAGGCTGCATCAATTTTGCCAGCAACACTTTCCAGTATATCCGCCAGACGGTTAGTGGTTGCCTCAATAATGCCAAGCATGATCGAAAGACCGGAGCATTTGGCGTTCGGGATCAGACCATTTCCGGGTTTGGTCGCGCGGTTGATATAAATGCTGACTGATTTGGGATCGGCATAGCGCACAGTGACCAGTCTTTGCCCGTAAAGGACGAATGTAACGGGTGCGAGCTCACGGTGATCCAGATCGACCGCATGAAGGATCGGCACCGTCAGATACTGCGCGCCATTTTCCATGTAGAATCGGCTCGATTCTTCAATTTCCGTCATGTCTTCGCGGGTAGGAATCGAGATGCCGGTCCATGCTTCAACGACGTGATCTTCATTGACGCCCGGTGCGAGCAGATCAATCCAGATAATATTATCAGGCAAAGGCGTGCCGGGCTCTACCTCGACACGTTCAAGATGATCTCCATTAAGGCAGTAAAGATTGATCATGCGGCACCCGATTGCGAAGTCTGAAATTTTACCCGCCACATTGCGTTAAAAATGTTAACGGAATGCGGCAAGCAGCTTCATAGCGGTATTTATCACAATGTTTAAGCTATTGCTCCAGGTGTACGATGTAGTACACCGCTGTCTTGTGATGAGATTGAAATGAAAGGTGCTGGCGATATGAGCCACACAAACCCTGCGGCTGAGGCCTCACTGGTTGATGCTGAAACAGACAGCGTGCCGCAACCGCCTGAGCCGGAAAAGCAAAGCAAAGCGCTGCGTATCCTTCTTGGCCTGAGCCTTGTTCTGATCGCGGCAAACCTGCGGCCTGTTTTCTCCAGCGTGTCCGTGCTGTTGCCTGAAATCATCGACGCAACTGGTATGTCGGGTGTGGCGGCAGGTGTTTTGACGACCTTGCCGGTGGTTTGTCTCGGGGTTTTCGCGCCTTTTGCGCCGCGCCTTGCGCAGCGCTTCGGTGCTGAAAAAGTTCTGTTGTTTGTGCTTGTCGCTTTGACGATTGGTACGGCGATACGCGGCATCGGAAATTCAGCATCACTTTACATAGGCGCGACACTTGCAGGCGCCGCAATTGCTACGGGCAATGTGTTGCTGCCGGGCGTGGTGAAACGCGATTTCCCAAAAACCGCAGCTATCATGACCGGGCTTTATACAATGGCGCTTTGTGGCGGCGCGGCAGCAGCGGCCGGTTTCACCATTCCGATTGAGCATATGCTGGGTGGTTCTTGGAACCTGGCTCTGGCCTTCTGGGCTTTGCCGGCAGCGCTTGTTTTGGCACTTTGGTTGCCACAAGCCTTGCGCGCAAAACACAATGTCGCACATTCTGGCTTTAAGGTTATGGGCTTGTGGAAAGACAAGCTTGCATGGCAAGTCACGCTGTTCATGGGGCTTCAGTCTTCTATGGCCTATGTGGTTTTTGGCTGGCTCGCACCGATTTTGCGTGAACAGGGACTGAGCGCAACCGCAGCCGGAGGGCTGGTTTCATTCTCCATTATGGTGCAGGTCATCACCTGTCTGGCAATCCCGTCGATTGCGGTGAGGCAGAAAAGCCAAAGCCTGCTCAATGTTGTGCTTTGCATGAGCGCAGCACTCCCGCTGATTGGCTTTCTTTATCTGCCGCAATGGAGTTTCTGGTTGCTTGCGATCATTCAGGGCTTCGGGCAGGGCGGTCTTATCGCTGCGGCCATGATGGTGATTGTCTTGCGTTCGCCGGATTCGCATACGGCGGCGCATCTTTCCGGTATGGCGCAATGCATTGGTTATACACTGGCTTCCGTCGGACCGCTGGTGGTTGGACTGATTCACAGTGCGACGGGTAGTTTTGCGGCCTGCGGCCTCTTTTTTGCTTTGATTGGCCTTGGCGCTGCGATTAATGGCTGGGGCGCAGGCCGGTCAAAACATGTCGGCGTAAAAGTCATACAAAAAAAATAAAAAAGTCCCGGAAGACCGGGACCTTTGTTTTACAATAAGAGCTTATATGAACTGTCCGAGACCCGGAATTGCACCGATCACGGCGTCTACAGGTTCATCGCCAGCCTTTTCTTTTGCAAAGCGAATGGTTTCTTTGGCAACGCCAGAGATTTCACCCATGCCGAGGCCAGCACCCATGAGTTGCGAGCCGAGGCCCATAACACCACCCATCAGGCCGGACAGGAGTCCGCCGCCCTTAACCTGCGAAATGGCTTCTTCCGCGCCGGGGAAAGCTGCGATCAGCTGCTGAACCTTGTCGGCTGGACCTTCCTTTTGCAGAAATGCCAAAATCATACCAACGGCTTTCTCCGCCGTTGCCGCATCAATGCCAACATTGGAGGTGATGCGTGCAATCAGTTCATCCATAGAAAGTCTCCCAAAATCTTACGTTTACGTAATATGCATTGTCATCGGGACTTTGCAAGCTTTCATGGCTTAAAATAATTCTGTTTTTAAAAACTTAGCGCCGTGAAATTAAACAGCAAAGCAGAAAATCCGCTTAATCATTGTTGCAGCGCGATGGTGCTTGTATAACCTGATGTCAGTAGATCTTTTACGGAGCGACCTGCCTGATGACTGTCGACGATGCCATTTTCCTTGGTGCAAGCCGCAAACCAGATGATTCTTATCAGCAGCCCGAATATCTGGCGCTGAAATATGGTAACAGGCACGGCCTTGTTACGGGGGCGACGGGTACGGGTAAAACGGTTACGTTGCAGGTTTTGGCCGAAAGTTTTTCGGCGGCAGGCGTTCCAGTTTTCTGTGCGGATATCAAGGGTGATTTGTCCGGCATTGCCGCGAAGGGCGTGCTCAATGATAATTTGAGCAAACGCGCCGAAGAAGTTAAGCTTGATCCATATGAAATGCGGGCATCGCCGGTCATTTTCTGGGATATATTTGGTGAGCAGGGCCATCCGGTCCGTGCGACGATTTCCGAAATGGGGCCGCTGCTGCTCTCACGGCTGATGAACCTGACCGACGCGCAGGAAGGCGTTTTGAACGTCGCTTTCCGTTTGGCCGATGAAGAAGGTCTGCTGCTGCTCGATCTGAAAGATTTGCAGGCAATTCTTACAGAAATGGCTGAGCGTTCAGCGGAGCTTTCGGCCAAATATGGCAATGTCAACAAAGCCTCCGTTGGTGCGATCCAGCGTTCGTTGCTGGTGCTTGACCAGCAGGGCGGCTCAAAATTCTTTGGCGAACCAGCGCTGCGAATCGCGGATTTGATGCGCACCACGACAGATGGTCGTGGCGTTGTCAGTGTGCTTGCGGCGGATAAGCTGATGATGAGCCCGCGTCTATATTCGACGTTTCTGCTTTGGCTCATGTCGGAATTGTTCGAGGAGCTCCCGGAAGTGGGGGATCCCGATAAACCAAGGCTCGTCTTCTTCTTTGATGAAGCGCATTTGCTGTTTGATGAAGCGCCGAAGGCACTTGTCGATCGCGTGGAGCAGGTGGTGCGCCTCATTCGCTCGAAAGGCGTCGGCGTTTATTTCGTAACACAGAACCCGCTTGATGTGCCGGAAACGGTGCTCGCGCAGCTTGGTAATCGTGTGCAGCACGCGCTTCGTGCTTATACACCGCGCGAAACCAATGCTGTGAAGACCGCTGCGGATACATTCCGTCCAAACCCAGATTTCAAGACGTTTGAGGCGATTACCAATCTCGCAACGGGTGAAGCGCTTGTTTCGACCTTGCAGGCGAAGGGTGTGCCCTCAATGGTACAGCGCACATTGATCCGCCCGCCAGCTTCGCAGATTGGCCCATTAACGCCTGAAGCGCGCGCCCGGATCATCGCGGCAAGCCCGGTTGCCGGTCAATATGATCAGGCTGTCGATCGCGATTCCGCCTTTGAAATGCTGGCGCGAAAAGCGCAGGCCGCAGCAGACGCGCAGCAGAAGGCCAAGCAGGAGGAATCCGGTGAAGGTGGCGGTCTTCTCGGCGAAATTATGGGAACCGCATTTGGGACGGGTGGTCGCCGGTCGGGTCGTCAGACGGTCGCTGAAACGGCTATGAAGTCCGTGGTACGTTCCGTGAGCACATCGCTTGGCCGCGCATTGGTGCGTGGCATTTTGGGCAGTTTTAAACGCTAAACGCTGGTGAAGTAAAAAAGCCCGGAGAAAACTCCGGGCTTTTTTGTATCAGATCACCACGATTGGTGATTTTGGCGGAACGCGGTTGTAAAGATCGATAATGTCCTGGTTCATCAGACGTACACAGCCTGAAGAAACGGCTTTGCCGATTGACCACCACTCCGGATTGCCGTGCAGGCGGTAGATTGTGTCTTTGCCATCCTTGAAGATGTAAAGCGCGCGTGCGCCGAGCGGGTTCTTGAGACCCGGAGCCATGCCGCCATTGCGCGAGCTATAGGGTTCGAGTTCTGGCTGACGCGCAACCATTTCATCCGGTGGCGTCCAGCGTGGCCATTCGCGCTTGTACTGAATAACAGCGCGGCCTGACCATGCAAAGCCGTCACGACCAATGCCGACGCCGTAGCGCATTGCCTGACCGTTGCCGAGCACCAGATAAAGGAAGCGATTGGCCGTATCGACGACGATTGTGCCCGGCATTTCGCCCGTTGGATCCTGAACAACCTGACGCAGATAGCGCTTGTCCATTTTCTGGATCGGAATAGCCGGAAGCTGATAGCCGTTGTCTTCAACAGCTGCATACATGGATGCCCAGCTTCCGTAAGAAGCGTCGACATTGGCTTGCGGTGTCTTGTTGATAGGATTGCCATTGGCATCGACATCAATGATGGGAACATTCTGCCCCAACTGAGCACAACCGGCGAGGCCGGCCGCCGCTGTTGCTGTCATGGCCGTCAGAAAAGAACGGCGGGTAAGAGTCGTTTGCATATGAAAACCATTTTGGTGGCGGGAGGATCTGTGGATATAACTACAACGGTCAGGGTTAATTAAGTGCGACCAACCCGTTGCTATGGTCACAAATTACGCGGCGATAACGATGCTACAGACATTTCGTTCCGCATTTATTGGTCGCAAAACGCCCGATAAATGTGACCGCCAGGGGTTCATAATAAGGCTTAAAAGTGGCTGATAGGCCGCTATGGGGCGTGTGTTGCCGTTGCGACACAACTTTGGCCGCAACAGGCCATTGTCACTCAATTTGGATTGATCAAGTTTGGGTGAGTTTCAGTCGAGCAGTTGCAGGCTCGGTAAGATGAGAGCGGGAGGATAGTGCCTGTACTCGTCTGGTTGATTGGATCGGTTGATCCAGACTGCACGCATTCCGAATCGCGCAGCCCCTGCCACATCCCAGCGATTGGACGATTGAAATGAAATGGCAGACGGATAAAGCCGCCACTGCATTGTGACGAGTTCATAGACAGATGGCGACGTCTTATATCGTCTCACACGATCGGCAGAGATGATATCATCCAGCAATTCATCAAGGGCGGATGATTTGACGGCGGCTTCAAGCATGGCAGGCGAACCATTGGACAGAATAGCCAACCGCGCACCGCGATTTTTCAGGCTTTTAAGGGCCGCAGGGACTTCTTCGTAACAGTCCAGTTTCCAGTAAGCCTCAAGCAGGTCACTGCGAAGCGTCGGGTCGACGGACGGATACCGTGCAAAGGCGAAATCAAGCGCTTCTTCCGTGAGCTTCCAGAAATCGCGATATTCGCCCATCAAGCTCAGTGTCCACGAATATTCGAGCTGCTTTGTGCGCCAGAGCAGGGAAAAAGCCGCCCCATCCGGTCCTGCTTTTTCCTCATAACGACGCACGGCAGAATGCACATCGAACAATGTGCCATAAGCGTCGAAAACATAGGAACTATAGGACACCGGTTTTCTCCCTTTGGGCATTTATCTCAAAAAAATAGAATGGCCTCTATCCTTATGCAATTTCAATAAAAATTCATCGAGTTGCATGGCAAATTTAGAACATGCGCCATTGCCGCATGAACCGTTGCGGCCTATGTAGATTGCGCACGCAAGTTTTCGGGCATGTATTCACACTGCCCCCAGTCGCTGCCTGTTGTAAGCTGAAAGACAAAGAGGAGAGTTCCAATGGCTTTTGAACTGCCCGCCCTTCCATACGATTATGACGCACTTGCTCCGTTCATGTCGCGCGAAACGCTCGAATTCCACCACGACAAACACCATCAGGCTTATGTTACCAATGGTAACAAGCTGCTTGAAGGTTCCGGCCTCGAAGGCAAGAGCCTCGAAGAGATCGTCAAGGAAAGCTTCGGCAAGAATCAGGCACTCTTCAACAATGCTGGCCAGCACTACAACCATCTCCATTTCTGGAACTGGATGAAGAAAGACGGCGGCGGCAAGAAGCTGCCAGGCAAGCTTGAAAAGGCAGTCGAATCCGATCTCGGCGGTTACGACAAGTTCCGCGAAGACTTTATCGCTGCTGGCGCTGGTCAGTTCGGTTCGGGTTGGGCATGGTTGTCGGTTAAAGATGGCAAGCTTGAAATCTCGAAGACTGCAAACGGTGAAAGCCCGCTTGTTCACGGCGCAACGCCAATCCTCGGCGTCGACGTATGGGAACATTCCTACTATATCGACTACCGCAACGCGCGTCCGAAGTACCTCGAAGCTTTTGTGGACAGCCTGATCAACTGGGATTATGTCCTGGAGCTTTACGAAAAGGCATAATCTGCCGTTTCATAATGAGCTTTAAACCCCGCGAAAGCGGGGTTTTTATTTGCTGATCAAGAATTACATAAAATATGATTTTTGCATTCATGATTATGGGTGCTCGCCCATAGATTAGACCGCAACGCTGAGAGTGCTTAAACAATAGTATTTTAATCATGATTTTCACGTTAACGTGAATATATTGTAATATTCGATATAATATCAGCATGTTGTTTATTATTGTCACCATTTATTAGGTGCGCTTGTTGCAAAGGCGGTGAACGTATCAGATATTTGCATAGGGGTGATTTTCATCCATTTTCAACTGCGGAGGACCGTATGCGTTCATTTTTTCTGGCTATCAGCTCAGTGGCTCTTTTGACCGCCGGCGCAGCCCATGCCGATGCGATTGCAGACCGTCAGGCAATCATGAAGGATATGGGGCGTTCTGTTGGACAGCTCGCACCGATGGTGAAGGGTGATAAGCCTTTTGATGCTGTAACCGCTCTCGCAGCCCTTGAAAAGATCAACGCTGATGCGAAGAAGTTTGACGTTGATGCCTTGTTCCCAGCCGGTTCTGATCAGGGTGACACGGAAGCTTCGCCAAAGATCTGGGAAAACAAGCAAGACTTCGTCAAGCACGTTGAAAAATTTCGCTCTGACGCAGCCGCAGCGCTCGCGGCCAAACCTGCTGATCTTGATGCTTTGAAGCCAGCCTTTCAGCAGGTTGCAGCCAATTGCGGTTCCTGCCATCAGGCCTATCGGATGAAGAAGAATTAACATCAGCACAACAATGGCCCGTAAAATCGCATATGCCGCAGGCGCTGTAATCATCATTGGTGCAGCCTCCTTTTGGATGCTGACAACGCCGCAGACGGTGGATCAGTCGGTGATCGCATCCTTGCAGCCGGGTGATGTTACAAAGGGCGAGCAGGTGTTCTGGGCAGGGGGCTGCGCTTCCTGTCATGCGGCGCCCGAAGCAAAAGATGAGGACCGAAAGCTACTCGCCGGGGGCCACGAATTGGTTTCGGATTTTGGTACCTTCATTGCACCCAATATTTCTCCGTCAGAAGAGGGCATTGGCAATTGGACCCTGCACGACTTTGCCAATGCAATGCTCAAAGGAACAGGGCGGGCAGGGGAGCATCTCTATCCATCTTTTCCCTACACATCTTACGCAAAAATGCAGCCGCAGGATGTGGCAGACCTGTTTGCCTATATGAAGACTTTGCCTGCGTCTGATAATGTGACGGCACCGCATAAGCTCGGATTTCCGTTCAATATCCGTCGTGGGTTGGGGCTTTGGAAGCAGCTTTATCTGTCCGACAAGCCAGTTGTAGAACTCGCAAATGCATCTGATCAGGTCAAGCGCGGTCAATATCTGACCGAAGCGCTTGGTCATTGTGGCGAGTGCCATACGCCGCGCACTGTCATTGGCGGGCTTGATGATACGCAATGGATGGCCGGTGCTCTGTCGCCTGAAACGGGCAGCGACGGTCGCAAGGGTGTGGTTCCCAATATTACTTCTGGAGAGGGTGGTATTGGTGATTGGAGTGAAAATGATATCGCCTATGCACTGCAAAGCGGCTTCACACCTGATTTTGATTCACTCGGTGGATCAATGGCGGATGTTGTAACCAATATGGCGCACCTGACAGATGCCGATCGCGATGCGATTGCTGCTTATCTCAAAACCATTCCGGCGCATTCAAACGGCTATCCATCCAGTCGCTGATTACCGCTTTGTACAGCGCACAACCGTTGCCGCTCCGGCACTCGTGTACTTGCTTTGCATGGTATAGAGCCAGCCTTTGCACTCTGCCATTGTCGTGAAACAGCGGTAGCGATCAATCGGCACGCGCCCGTCACCGTCACTGATAAAGGGCGAATCGTCCACACCGCTGAACTGACCGACAATGATACCGCTGCCGCGTGGTGGCGTGTTGCAACGCTGCCCCGCATATTCGCTGACATTTTTGCGCACCTGAGCTCCAGCCTGTGTTGCTGGGGCCAACAAAGGAAAAGCAATGAGAGCGGTCAAAAATGCGCGATGCATGAACTGATCTCCGCGTGTATTGATCTAGACAATATAAGCTCAATAAAAACTCCCGGCAATTGATTTGCCGGGAGTGATTATAAATAAGGCCGCTAAGCTTTTCCGACTGCTTTCAGCGCAAAAGCATAGGTGTAAGCGACTTCCTCCAGTCGAGAGAACCGGCCTGAGGCACCGGTATGTCCAGCATCCATATTGATGCGGAAAAGAACTGGGTGCTCGTCTGTCTTAAGCTCGCGCAGTTTCGCAACCCACTTGGCAGGTTCCCAATAGGTAACGCGCGGGTCGGTCAGACCAGCCACTGCCAGAATGCGCGGATAGGCGTGCGCGCGGACATTATCGTAAGGCGAATAGGACGCGATGTTGCGGTAATCGGTTTCCGAGGTGATCGGATTGCCCCATTCCGGCCATTCTGGCGGCGTCAGCGGCAGTGTATCATCGAGCATGGTGTTGAGAACATCGACAAAAGGCACTTCCGCGATGATGCCGCCAAAGGCTTCCGGTGCCATATTGGCAATCGCACCCATCAGCATGCCGCCTGCCGAACCACCATGCGCGACGATGCGATCATGGCTCGTAAAGCCTTCGCTGACGAGGTGTTTTGCTGCCGCAATGAAATCCGTAAACGTGTTGGTCTTCTTTTCACGTTTGCCGTTTTCGTACCAGGCAAAACCCTTGTCCTTGCCGCCACGAATATGCGCGATGGCATAGACGAAGCCACGATCAACAAGCGACAGGCGCGAGGTGCTGAAACTTGCTGGGATGGTGATGCCGTAAGAACCATAGCCATAAAGCAGGCAAGGGGCCGAACCGTCGAGCTTTGTATCCTTGTGATAGATCAGCGACACAGGCACCAACTCGCCATCCGCTGCCGGAGCAAGGACGCGGCGTGTCACATAGTCAGCAATATTATGGCCTGATGGGACTTCCTGCGTTTTGAGCAGCGTGCGCTGACGCGTGCGCATATTGTAATCAAACAGCTGCTCAGGCGTGGTCATCGAAGAATAGGAGAAGCGAATAACATCTGTATCATATTCCGCGCTGCCATGCAGGCCAAGCGAATAGGCTTCTTCGTCGAATGCAATCGCGTGCTGCTCACCGGTTTCGCGATCACGGATAATGATGCGTGGCAGGCCATTGTCACGTTCCATCCAGACCAGATGCCGCTTATAGGCGGAATGCGACAAGATCAGGCGTCCCGGTACTTCTGGAACCAGCTCTTCCCAGTTTTCTGGTTGCGGTGCCGATGCGGGCGCGCGCATGATCTTGAAGTCTTTGGCGCTGTCAACATTCGTCAGAATGAAGAACTCATCGCCGCCGGGCGCGATATCGTATTCAACACCCGTTTGGCGCGCCATGATCAACTGCGGTTTTGCAGATGGATCGTTGGCTGGCAACAGCCAGCATTCCGAAGTCTCGTGATCGTGAATATCGATAAAGATAAAATCATCCAGTGCAGAACCGCCAACACCGAGGAAGAAACCGGCGTCCTTCTCTTCATAGATCAGCTTATCCTGCGACTGTTCAGTGCCGATTTCATGGTAAAAGACCTTGGAGGGGCGATGGTTTTCATCCAGCAAGGTATAGAAAAAACCTTTGCTGTCTGCATCCCAGCTTCCGCCGCCGTTGGTATCCGACAGAATATCTTCGAGATCCGACATGGTGCTGAGATCACGAACTCTGAGCTTGTAGAACTCTGATCCCTTATCGTCATAGCCCCAGATCAAGCGATTGTGATCGGGCGAATGATCGGCGGATGCGAGGCGGAAATAAGCTTTATTTTCCGCTTCCTTGTCGCCATCGAGCAGAATGGTTTCATCACCGCCATCGCGTGGGGTTCGAATGAAGTAAGGCTGCTCGCCGCCGGTCCGGAACGACATGCCATAAGCATAGGGACCGTCCTTTGACGGAATCGATGAATCGTCTTCCTTGATGCGACCACGCATCTCGGCAAACAGCTGCTTCTGAAGCGCTTCTGTATCTTTCATGAGCGCTGTCTGATAGGCGTTTTCTGCCTCCAGATGATCATGAATTTCAGGCGCCAGAACAGACGGATCCTTGAAGACCTCCTGCCAGTTATCGGCGCGCAGCCATGCATAATCATCGGTGCGGGTGATGCCATGGCGTGTATCGCTCGCAGGATGCTTTGGTGCTTTTGGTGGGTGAGGAAAATTGGTGTCGTGTGGCATGTAAAATCCAGTAAAAAGCAAATGAAATCAGTCCGAACCGTTGTGCCGTTCCGGACTGTTAAACACAAGAATTAATCCTGATCGAAAATCAGTGCATTTCCGTTCATGCAATAGCGCAGGCCGGTTGGTGGCGGACCATCGGGAAAGACGTGGCCCAGATGCGCATCGCAGTCTGAGCAGCGGATTTCAGTGCGGGTCATACCATAGGAATGATCTTCAAATGCAGAAACGGCATCAGGTTCAATCGGCTGATAGAAACTTGGCCAGCCAGTGCCTGATTCATATTTCGCTTCCGACTTGTAGAGCGGACGATCACAACAAACGCATCGATAGGTTCCATGCAGCGAACTGTCGAAATTCGGGCTTGAAAAAGCGCGTTCTGTGCCGTGCTGGCGTGTGATCTGATACTGAATGGGCGTGAGCTGTTCCCGCCATTCGGCATCAGTCTTAACAACCTTAAGATTGCTTCTCTGACTGGTAGAGCTTGACATGGTTTTGTCCTCTCTTTGGCGTATTGCAGTGTAAGACTGCCAGTTGGTTCTTGTCAGTTTAGAGCACTGATGTGATTCAATCTGATCAAAGCGCGCTCCGGGGTAAGTGCTTCAACCCACTGATAAATCTTGTCTACGCTAATCGGGCTCAATCTGCTGATGTACGTATGGCGAATATATAGTTGGTGACACCGTTGAATGCGAGTTTATTTAATCAAAATATATTGTACTCTGGCCTTTTTGTTGCCAGACTCCTTGTTCAGGGTCTCACGTGCAGAATGATATTTGTTCTAGCTTATGGTAAAAGACTTATCACAAAAAAATGATTGCTTATGAGTGCTCTGCAACTTAAGGGCGCGCCAACACAATTTTCCATTTCCGCCCAGCAATACGAATAAATTATGGCGCTGAAAGCAGCGCTGTCTGTGTGTTTTCAGTCAACTTAATGGTCTGAGTCCGGGAATAATTATGTTGTATTTAATGACATAAGAAGAAACCGGCCACTTTAATGTAATGTGGTTTGACAATTCTATTGCAAATGACACTATTCATTGTTAATTGCATCGTTTGTAAGGTGGGGTGGGGATAAGAAATTCGCGCAGACGGCATTCAGGTTTTTGAGAGCCATAATCTGTTTGATGCTAAGACGACCAAAAAGGAAATAAAATGGAAAACTCTGAAGTTTACGATGAGAGCGCAGAATTGCTTCTCAGCCTGACTGCTGATGTTGTTGCAGCTTATGTCGGAAATAATTCTATTCGCGCAAGTGAACTGCCTCTCCTGATTTCAGAAGTACATGCTGCTTTCAAGAGCCACGTTGCTCGTGAAGAAGCGCCTGTCGTTGTTGAAAAACCAAAGCCGGCCGTAAATCCGAAGAAATCGGTTCATGATGATTACATTATTTGCCTCGAAGACGGCAAAAAGTTCAAGTCGCTGAAGCGTCACCTGATGACCCATTACAGCCTGTCTCCTGAGCAGTATCGTGAAAAGTGGGATCTTGATCCTAACTATCCAATGGTTGCTCCGAACTATGCTGCAGCACGTTCGCGCCTTGCAAAGAAGATGGGTCTGGGCCGTAAGCCTAAGGACGCATAATTTAGAGCATAATCCGACCGGAGCGAAGCGAAGGTCGTTAAGATTGTGCTTCAAATAGAAAAATTTAGAGCTTTGATCTGTTTAATCAGATCGGAGCTCTAATTCGTTACGTGTTGTAAAACAGGTTGAGTGTAGCCCGGCATTGATATGCCGGGCTATTTTTATTTGAATTTTATTCGAGCGCTTATCTCGCTATGCCTGATACGGTCTTTCTCTTCATTGTATTTATTTCTCCGCCAAGCCTGTCGAGCGCCGGCTTCAAAGCGATATGTCTGTTGAGATCGTAGCTCCAGTGGCCGCTGACGCCCTTCAGGCGCTCGCGCTCAATCAACCGGATAAGCTTGCTTTGCGCTTGTTTTTGTTGGTCTTGCGGGGCGCTCAAGAGATTATCCATATCGATACCGGCGATAATCTGTAGTGCGATGCGCTGCATGGAGTTCATACGCTCCTGGCTGCGTGCTGCCAGAAATGCCTGGCAGGCTTTACGAAGAACAATTTCCATTTGGTGATCTTTCATGGGTTCGTGATGCGTACCGATGATAGGATCACCGTCTTTGACGGCTGTTGGATAAAATTCCTATTTTTTGATAAAATCTCTGGATAATGAAGTGTCTTAGTGCTTCAATAAACTTATCCCCACTTGCAGAATCCTCATTATAAGAACATATTCCTATAATGGTGAGGAAAGATGAATGTCTCTGAAATTTTCGGATATCATCCATACCCGCGCAGAAGCTGTAGAAGCTTTACGAGTCATTGCAGCGCGACACGGACGAACGCTTAACCCGGATAATTCCGGTCCTGCTTTGGGGCGCAGGCGTCAGGAGAAAAACGTGGAAATCTGTGATGCGCTTATCGATTTATTGTCTGCTTATTTCGCTGTCAGTGGCGCAGAATTACGTTCGCCTTTGCGATGCAGGAGAGAAGTGGCACAGGTTCGACAATTGGGAATGTATCTCGCACATACTTCATTCGGAATGGTGATGCGTGAGGTGGCTGTCGGTTTTGCCCGCGATCGTACGACGGTTATGTATGCCTGCCACCTCGTGGAGGACAGGCGTGATGATGAGGATTACGACGCTGTGGTTGCGACGCTGGAAAAGGTTGTTAATCAAGGGTTCTCGGCGTGGAGGATGGCAGCATGAGCACAACATATTCGACGTCCGAAGCCCGGATCATTCGTTTTCTCAGGCAGGGTGGCTGTGAGATGCAGGATTCGGTCCGCGAAACACATGTTTTGCTGGTTGGCGAGCAGGGAAATATAGCCGTAACGCGTGTCGAACTGGATGCAATGCAAAAGCGCGGCATTGTGATTTGCGAAGGCGAGCGCTTGGTGATTTCAGGCTATACGCGCAAGACTGCGGCGAAAAATCCAAAACCTGTGCGCAAGACAGAAACCGTTGAGACTGAGCACGGTGAAAAGGTTGAAATCAACCTGTCTGAATCTCCGCTTGCGAAACTTTATCGTCTTCGCAACGCTGATGGTGGAAGTTTCATTTGTGAAGATGAATTTCGCGCAGGCGAGAGATTACGGGCCGATTTTACCCGTGGCGCTATGATGCCATCCATGTCAGCGCGCTGGGATGTCGGGGTTTCTGGTTCCACGCGTTCGGGGCCGGGTGGGATGGCGGAACTCACCGATATTGCGCTGGCAAGCCGGATGCGCGTGGAGCGGGCGCTGGATGCCGTTGGACCCGAATTAAGCGGCGTACTGATTGATGTGTGCTGCTTTCTCAAAGGACTTGAAACGGTAGAGCGGGAACGACAGTGGCCGGTGCGTTCTGGCAAAATGCTGCTAAAAATGGGACTTTCTATGCTACACCGACATTATAATCCACAACTCGCAAAAGAATGCCGATCTCCGGTGATTCTGCATTGGGGTTCTGATGACTATCGCCCGACTGCAAGCCCGGCAAAGGGCTGATCGCAATTTGAATATGGAAACGAAAATGCAAAGCTGTCGGCAAAATCTGGAGACAATTCTGAAAGAGCTTGAGACGAGCGCGAAAAATGAGTGCGTCTTCAGTGTTGTCTATCAGGAGACGGCGCGTCTTGAGGCCAGCGCGTCTGAGCAACGTGCGAAAGAGAGGCGTGTTCTTGGTCCGCTTGATGGCCGGATCGTTTCGATCAAAGACCTGTTCGATGTGAAAGGAGAGCCAACGCTGGCTGGCTCCGTCATTCGCAAAACGGCTGCGTCTGCGCATACGGACGCGATTATTGTGCAACGCCTGAGAGCTGCGGGTGCCATCATCGTCGGCAAGACCCACATGACGGAATTTGCGTTCACCGCAGTGGGGCTCAATCCGCATTATGGCGTTCCGGCAAATGCCGCCGATCCAACACGTGTGCCGGGAGGGTCGTCGTCCGGTGCTGCGGTTTCTGTTGCGCAGGGCACCAGTGAAATTGCGATTGGTTCTGATACAGGCGGTTCCGTTCGCATTCCGGCGGCACTCAATGGTTTGGTCGGTTTCAAGCCGACCGCAAAACGCATTCCGCTCCAAGGTGCCTTTCCGCTCGCTCCATCGCTTGATTCGATTGGCCCTTTAACGAAAAACGTGAGCGACTGCATTCTTGTCGATGCGGTAATGGCAGGCGATAGCCCGGTTTTGCCTGTTTTTGCGTCTGTGGAGGGGCGAAGAGTAGGGCTGCCTGCTGGCCTTTTGCTGCACGACATGCAGCCGGAGGTCGCGACCGCTTTTGATCTGGCGGTGAGCATGCTCGAAAAAGCCGGAGCACGCATTGTAAGAATTGAACTGGATGATCTTATTCTTGCCTTTTACGAAGCGACCCGCATTGGCTCAATTGCCGGTATTGAAGCGAGCCGTGTTCATGCGCAAACTTGGCTGAAAGACCCTGACGCGAACGTCGATGAGAGGGTAAAACATACGCTTGTAAAGCGTCTTAACGTCTCCAATGCAGCCTATAACCAGCTAATGGATACACGGTTGAAGCTGATTGAAGAAATGGATCAGCGGCTGCGCGACATTGATTTTTCCATCGCGCCAACAACGCCGATTGTTGCACCAACCATCGCATCGGTCAGTGGAAACCCTGCCGAATATGATCGGGTTGAAGAACTGTTATTGCGCAATACGCAGATTGCCAATCAGTTCGATCTTTGCAGCATTACATTGCCGATGCCTGTTTCAGGGATGCCGGCAGGCCTGATGATGAGCGCACGCAATGGCGCTGATAAAGAGCTGCTCTCAGCCGCGCTTACAGTCGAAAAACTGTTAAGCTGAAACACGGAGAATTTCTGCATCCCTGCGAATACGCGCCACCATGGAGCGAAGGCCATTAGAACGCTGCGGCGTTAAATGCTCATCCAGTCCGAGCTTCTTAAGCAGGTCTTCGGGATCGGATGCGACGATTTCCGATGCCTTGCGGCCTGAATAGAAGGCTAGCACAATGGCCACTAGCCCGCGCACGATATGGGCATCTGAATCGCCCAGAAACTCCACAATCGGGTCATCGCCCTCATGTGGAATGGTTTTGAGCCAGACTTGACTGACACAGCCCTGCACCTTGTGTGCAGCATCGCGGGCATCTTCCGGGTAGGCAGGCAATTCTTTTCCAAGATCAATCACATAGCGGTAGCGGTCTTCCCAATCGTCGAGAAATTCGAAGTCGGAGATAATGCTGTCTATCGTGGTGGTCATGACATTCGCCTGAATAAAATCTTGGATAAGCCATCTATATAGGGACAAAAGCCGCCAAGGTCACGGAAAACTGTTTCGCACTTTTCAGGATGTGCTCTGGGCTCTGTCTGCATTCACGGGCTTCGTTCATCTCGCTTGCGCTCGCAATGCGCTTGCACGCGGCGTGGGGACCGGAATGGTCTGGAGAGACGTCTTTGAAGGCTCTGTCAGCGGCTCCTGCTTTGTAACAGTGGCAGCAGGTATCTCATGCTTTGTGCCGATGCGATCACTCAGATATTCGAGGATACTGCCGCTGCGGTGTAGGATTCCGCTGGCTGCACTTGAAAGCAAAGACGTGCCATTTTCGCACAATGCAGGATTGTTGGCGCAGAGCTTTCCAACTTCCAATGCCGTTTTGCCGTTTGCAAGCAGTTGATTGATGGAGTCTGGCTTTGCCATTGCTTCAACCGAAGCAGCATTTTTAGATGACGTGTTTTCTTTGTCCGCAGGAAAGAAGTGCGGCATGACAATAAATGCCAGCGACAACCAGAATACGGATTTGATGAGAAAACGGATCATTACGCTCGGAGTTTGTTGGCCGGGATTGGTAATGGCATTGTCTACGTAATTTGAAAAGATTCCGTAACCGCAAGAATCGCTGGTGTCTTACTCCTGATTGTGGCGCGCCTTGAAAGGCAATCGGGACTGCCCATATCCACCATCTGTTTACCATAGCGAAAAAACACCCGCGCCGAACCGTCAGATTCTGCATCAAGTTGCTGAAGATGGCTTCGTTTTATCGTTTCTTTAAAGCCTCACCTGCATTCTGGCTTCCAGAGGTTCTTCCGCGATGGATAAACCGAGCGAGTATTGAGTGAGTAAGGCAAGTTGAACGCCATTCTTTTGAACGCAGCACAGATTCTCGGCACGAAGGTGCAGACGTTGGCGCGTTTTCACGAACGTTTCTGCCAGCGTTGGACTGACCAATCGGATGCCGTAGCGCTTCGCACTGTCGGCTCATTTATGCTCATGCCCACCCTTCTGTTTGCAGCCGTGCTCGCATCGGGCTTAACGACAGATTTTGCAGCCATTGCTGTTCTTGCCGCAAGTTTTGCTGGCTTTGCGATGATTCTATGCGCGCTCAGCCTCATGGGTCTGAGCGTTGCAGCACTTGGAGCGTTGAATTTCTTGGCCTATGGCGCCGGTCTTGCCGCAATTTCAATGTTTCTAAATGCCAGCAACGTCGCGCTTTGGATAATGGCAGCAGCCTTGCCGCTGGAAATATGGTTTGTCAGCCGTAAGATTCCGCCTGTGCTTGCAGCGACTGGCTTGAGCGCCTGCGTTTTAAGTTTCTTTGCGCTTAAAGGTGGCATATCTGTTGCACCCGCATCGCTGATCATTTTGATACTTTATATGATGAGCCTTATAGCGCGCAGTTTTGCGATTAAATCTGCACTTCAATCAAAGCCGCTTGTGCAGCATCAACCTGTGGTCGCGGAAGGCGGTGTGCGACTCTGTCTGGATATCGAGGGCGTTCTCACTCAAGTTGATGCGCAGTCCGCAGCAGTGCTGGGCGTGCAGCCACACAATCTTGAAGGCGTTGCGTTGATTGATCGGATCCATGTTGCAGATCGCGTGCAATATTTGTCGCTTCTGGCGGACCTGCGTTCAGGACATGCATCACAGCCAGCGGATATTCGTCTGCGCATGCTGGAAAACGGCACTCCGGTTTTTCTAGCCTTCCGTATGGAAGGTGCTGCCAGCAACGGCATTATCACCCTGGTCGGCCGTTCGCTCGAAGGCGAACATAAGCTGCTTGAAGAAATCAATGCGCTGAAAGCGCAGCTTGAAGCGGAACGGATCAGCAAGGGACGTTTGCTTGCAACCGTCAGCCATGAACTGCGCACGCCGCTCAATTCGATCATCGGCTTTTCGGATATGCTCTCGCACGAAATGGGTTGCCAGTTGCAGAATGAAAAACAGCGCGAATATGCTGGTCTCATTCACAAGTCGGGCCATTATCTGCTCGAGCTGGTCAATTCTGTGCTTGATAATTCAAAGCTTGAAACTGGCACTTACGGCATTGAGCCACAGAATATTAATTTCAGGGAAGTGGCTGAACTGTGTGCGGCTGTTATGCTGCCGCAGGCCGAGAAAAAGGGCATCGCTTTTTGTCATCGTGTGAATGCGAGCACCGGTGATCTGGTGGCGGATCGCCGTGCGCTACAGCAAATCTTGATCAATCTTGCAGCCAATGCCGTGAAATTTACGCAAACCGGTGGATGCGTCACGATCGATGCTGCGCGTGTAATGATCAATGGGCGTCCACATCTCGAAATCGTGGTCTCTGATACCGGCATTGGCATTGAACCGGAAGATATGCAGCGCATCGGGGCGCCATTCGTGCGCGCAGACAATCACTATACGCGCGCGCAAGAGGGCAGCGGCCTTGGCCTTTCGGTGGTCAAGGGGCTGGTGGAACTGCATCAAGGCTCGATGCAAATTAAAAGCTGTGTGGGCGAAGGAACGGTCGTAACGGTCCACCTTCCGGTTGCAGGCCCACAAAAACTGCTCGAACCGGGCGCTTTGGGAGAAGAAGATCAACAGCAACTTGGCACGGTTATTGACATGCACCGTCACCAGGGAGAACGGAATAATGACTGGCAGAAAGACGAAAACCGGGAACAAAGCCCAGAGCGGATCGACGCGCAAGCCCGCAAAACGGCATAGCCTCGGTCGCCGTCTGCTCAAGTTCTTCTTCAGTTCGGCTTCCGCGCTGGCGATTTTCGCTGGCAATGTCATCGTGCGCAATCCTGTGCTTACAGGCGGAGCCACAGCGTTTATCGTGGTGATGGGGTTTGTTTCGGCCAATGCGCTTTGGTATCAGCCAGAAGCGCATAATGCCGTGTTTTTCAAAACCCGTGCGAATTTTGTTTTCAAGGCAACGCCACGTGCGGTGCTGCCTGGAACGGTTGTTGATAAAAAGCATGAAACTGCCAGCATAGAAACACCACAGACAGTGCCGTCGCAATCAGTGGCGGAGAGCGCAGAATTGTCGCCTGATCGCCTGCAAGTGACAGGCTCTATTGATGAAATGCTGCCCGCTCTTGCACCAAATGCCGATCTGGAGATCGCGCGATTGCAACAAAGATTGTTGACGCTTGGTATTTATCAAGGCGCTGTCGATGGCTTCACCGGCCCCCAGACGCGTGAGGCAATTGAGCGGTGGCAGGCACTTCAGAAGAAGCTCGGTGTTCCTGCACAAAATGCTTCGGCACAAACGCCATCGCAAGATGATGTTGCAAAGGTTATCGATCTGGCCATACCGACACCGCGTCCCGAACCTGCCGTGTTGAAAGTCAGTGAAACAGCAAATCGCGCGCCCGATCTTGCATCGCTGGAGCGTAAACCAGCGCCGCAAAAGAAGCATGCGGCATCGGCACCGGCCATTGAGCAGCAGGCAAGGATTTCCTCTCAGGATATTGTCCGCGTGCAGGCGGGCCTTAAAGCTTTCGGCAATGAAAAAGTGAGCGTTGACGGGGTTCCCGGTAAGTCGACGCAGGATGCCATTCGCGAATTCCAGAAATTGTTCAACCTGCGCGTCACGGGAGAAGTCGATGCTGCACTGATTTCCAAGATGCGCGAAATCGGGTTGATAAGCTGATGCGTGTTACATCTGATTTCTGGGTGTCGGCTTTAATCCGCAGAGTGCAGGGCGAGGGCGGATTTGCCTATCTCGCGCGTCGCGGCTCCAAAGAGGCCGGTGCGATCTTCATCAAAGTCAGTTCGCGCCTTGGAACATGTGATCTATATTCGCCCGCACCGCAGACGTCTTATGATGAAGACGATGATGGAGAACGCATGTTTTTGCGCATTCTCCACGAGGTGGATGCTCTGAAAGCAGGGGAGCGCATGGAGCGCGAAATTCGCTTTGATCCAGATCTTTGGTTGGTTGAACTGGAAGATCTGGCTGATCCGGCAAATCTATTTTCTATTTCACCGGATGATCTATAAGTTTGATCGTGCTGTAGCGGTATTTACATCCGCGGCAGTCGCCATCTCGCGCAACTTGCTGCGCAACAGTTTCGACATGTCATCAGCCTTCCAGCGCCGCACGAGCATGACAGCTTTTTCGCGGTCAATCGAACGATACATCTGAACGAATTCGCGCAAATGATCGCGACTGGCTGCAATCGGCCCCAAAAGCGTTGACATGATCATGAAACATTCCGAAGCGGATATTCCAAGTGCGCGCAGTGCGATAGGCAGATGTGTTTGCGGCCATTGCCCGATAATGTGATCGGCGCGCTCAAAAGATACATCAAGCGAATCGGCCAGCGCCGTCCGGAAAATCTGATCATCGATGAGCAAAGCCGTATCGATAAGATATTCAGGTGCCCAGAGTGCGCTTGTACCCGAAAGCGATGACGCAAAGGGTGAGCCGTCATCCGGCTTTTCAATTGTGTATTCTGACGTGACGGTTTTTTCAGGTTCAAGGCCCGCGAGATTTTCCTGCAGGGCCAGCAATCGATTGATTGCCGGATCATCGAAGCTGCGCAGAACATTTTTCAGCAATGGGTCGTCAGACTGCCTGCGAGCAACAGCGCGGGCATGGTCCAGCCCATTCTTGGCGATGATGTCGAGCAAATCTTCGGATCGCAAAACCGGCGAACGCAGAAGGATTGGTGCGGAAATCTCGACTGGCTCGCTTGCAAGCGAAAGAATGAGCCGGCGCGGCGCGTCTTCAATCTGAGCAAGTGCGTGGGCGGCTTGCCGTTTTCCGCGTGTGGTTGCGCGTTCAATGAGCGGAAATGCCAGATCTTCAAGCTGATGCGCATCGTGACGGCTGGGGCGTGTGATGGAGGCAAACGCAGCTATTGCAGCGCCCAGAAGGTCGTCTGCTTTGCTGCTGTCAGCTCTTGAATGTGATTGGCTCCGGTTCGCTGAAATCTCTTCCAGCACGCGGAACTGATCATTTGTCACGCAAAATTACTCCACACGACCTAACACTACGAACGCCATTTGCCACAAGTCGGCAACCTGGATAATAGGTATGAAGCCTTAGCAACTCATTAACCGTGCGTAAGAAAGTGTCTGTTTCGCAGGGAGTTAACCCGCTTCATATGGTGTGCAGTTTGCTTGTGTGAAAAAGTCTTGGACCTGCTGACCCCAGCTCGCATCAGGAACGAACCCCCGCAGGAGAACCGCACCTTCGCCGGCATTCAGTTCAATAATGATGGAACGGCCATCATTCTGCAGACCCTCGGCACGAAGCGCTGCAACACCAAGCGGATCGGCAATGATCAGATCAAGCTGCCGGTCAGTCGATACATTATCATTGAGGCTGTAAAGATTATCGCCATTGGGTGCGTAAACCGATAGCGACCAGAAAGGTAGATTGCCTTTTGCGGTGATCTGTACGGGGCCATCGGTCAGGTCAAACCGGCATGCGGCCTGTTCTATGAGTGGGTCCTGATCGCTGACAAGCCCCGATGTGTCGGAAAGCATATAGAAGCGATAAGGCTCGCCCAAAGCTTCCAGATGTGACCACGCATTCTTGCTCGAATAAAGCGGAACCAGCAACAACACCGCAATATGCACGATTGCAGCGCCGACCAGACCAAGCACCAACAGGCGGAGCACCTTAGCCACGACAAGCCTCCCGTCCGGTAATTGGCAGAATGCGTGGCATGACGAGATCAGTCAGCCCGGACGAACTTGCAGCCGGTGTATCATAAAGTGTCATGACAAGCACGAAACTGCCACTGCCTTCAACGGGCAGCCAGTTATCCGGGCTGGCATCTGGCCCCACTGTGATCTGAATGCTGCCGTCATTGTCATAAAGCACTTCACGTGAGTGCAGCGCAGGTTGCAGACCTTCGCGGGGGGGAAGCGGCTCAAGGTTCGGATCGGCCGGATAGAGCGTCCAGAAACGTGCCGGTGGTGTCAGTCCGGTAAGGCGATAACTGCACCCGCGCCGCAATTCCGCTCCATGGCTATCACGACGCGCATAAAACGGTAGCCCTTCAGCTGTTCCGAGTGCAAGCGAGGCTTTGCGCGCGGCGCGCGCCTTTGAATAAGGATCGGCCTGACTGGTACCGGAGGCGGGGTAGGCATTCCACGCGTCAAGCTGCAATTCACCGAACCCGTCAAAATGGTCCAGCGTATAATCGGTCACCCATATACCGCCGCCAATTGCAATCGTGAGCACGGCCAGAACTTTGAGAATTGTTTTCAGCATTCTGGACTCAAAGAACCGATATTTTTGTTCGTCCCGCAAGCGAGGGAACGGGCGGCGAACTGAGGAATTTGTCGCGCAGCTCTTTAAGCGTTTTTGTCGCGGCGGGTGAGAGAACGCGCGGTGGAGCGGCCATCATTTCCTGCGGGCTTGCCGTTGCCGCAAGCGTTGCCTGGGGCGTCTTTGCAGGGGCGGGGAAGGCAGGCGTGATACCGGGTATTGGCTTTAGCTCGATATTCTGATGCGCGTAATTCATCATGCGCTGCCATGCCATCGCAGGCAGAACGCCACCGGTAAGCTCTTTCATCGGCGTGAAATTATCATTGCCGAACCAGACTGCGGCTGTGAAATTTCCGGTGAAGCCGACAAACCATGCATCGCGATAGTTCTGCGTCGTGCCTGTTTTGCCGCCAACCCGCGTCATGGAAAGGGCTGCGCGGCGTGCCGTACCGCGTTCTGGCACCTGCACAAGCATTGAGTTCATCTCAAACGCTGCTTTTTCGGACAGCGCACGATGCGGCTTTGGTGCATCGCGGGTAAAATCCCATAACACTTTTCCATCTGCCGATATGATCTGCGTAAAGCCATGGCGATTGCCAGCCATTCCGCCATTGGGAAAGACGTTAAAGCCGGTTGCCTGATCCATCACCGTCATTTCCGATGTGCCGAGCACCATGGTTTTATGCGAAGAAATGGTTGATTCCACCCCCATGGCTTTTGCAAGTGCAACAATGGGGGCAGTTGTGAGATGATCGCGCGCAAGGCGCACAGGCACCGAATTGAGCGAGCGCACAAGTGCTGTTGTGAGATCAACGCGTCCGGCAAAGCTGCGGCCATAATTGCGTGGTGACCAGTTGCCCCAACTAATCGGTGCATCGGAAACGACCGTGCTTGGCGTCAGACCTTTTTCCATCGCGGCCGCATAGACATAAGGCTTGAAGGACGATCCTGCCTGCCGCAGCGCTTTGGTTGCGCGATTAAACTGGCTTTCGCCATAGTCGCGCCCACCGACAAGCGCACGCACCGAACCGTCATTGGCTATGACGACGGTGGCTGCTTCCGAGACATTATACTCTTTGCCATTCTGGCGCAGATAGAATTCGAGCGATTCCTCAGCTGCTTTCTGAATGTTGCGGTCGAGTGTCGTGCGTACGGTGAGCGTACGCTGGGGAAGTTTTCCTGCAACTTTTTTGACTTCTTCGAAGGCCCAGTCCAGGAAATAGTCGGGGCTTTCATTTTTTGCACGGTCGATGATGCTGGCAGGGTTGCGGCGCGCAACAGCCACCTGGCCATTGCTCATGAAGCCGCTTTCAACCATGTTGGAAAGCACCACATTGGCGCGTGCGCGTGCCGCAGGCAGATTGACATGCGGTGCGAATTTCGCAGGCGCTTTGAAAAGCCCGGCCAGCATGGCGGCTTCCGCAAGAGTGACATCTTTGACGTTTTTACCGAAATAAAACTCGGAGGCAGCAGCAATCCCGAATGTACCGCCCCCCATATAAGCGCGGTCGAGATACAGTTGGAGAATCTCTTTCTTGGTGAGATTGCTTTCAAGCCAAAGGGCGAGGAAAGCTTCCTTGATCTTGCGTTCAATCGTCCGCTCATTCGAAAGAAACAGGTTCTTGGCAAGCTGCTGCGTGAGGGTCGAGCCGCCTTGCACCACGCTATTGGCACGCAGATTCTGATTGAGCGCGCGGCTGAGCCCCCAGAAATCAATGCCATAATGATCGAAAAAGCGACGATCTTCCGTACCAAGCACTGCTTTGATGACATGATCGGGCAGTTCATCAATCGGCACTGCCTGGCGATGCAAAATCCCGCGTTGGCCTATTTCATTGCCATATCGATCGAGAAAGGTGACGGCATAGTCATCCTGCGCACGCCAGTCTTTTTTGGTTTCGTCAAAAGCTGGAAGTGCAAGTCCGAGCATAAGGACGGCGCCAATCGTGCCAAGCGTAAAGCCTTCATCCAGCACTTCCACGACCAGACGTCGAAAGCCGCGAACACGAAATCTGCGCGAGAAAATAGTGATATTTTCCCACCATTCACGTGTATGAGAACGCAGATTATAGAGGCCGGAATCGATCCAGGCATCAAGTCCTATAAGCCGGGAAACCCGGAAGGGCCGGCGGCTTTTTTTGTTAGAACTTTCATCGGCCGTTTTACGCATGAACTCTACTTTAAAGCCGTAAAATTTATGAAACGAGCGAAACCTGCTCGCGGATAATAGCAGATTAATAAGTTATAACTCATTTTAATTCGTAAACAGAGTCGACAAAAGTCGATATGAAAAAAATCATAAATAGGAAAATAGTCCTTGACGGCGTAACGGTGCTTTGCTACCAATTAGATACGGTCAAGAAATTGTGACTGATACCGATGAGAGCTTCGATACCCCCGGCTTTTATCGATATTTACAAAACCCCGGAAGCAACGCGCTTTCGGGGTTTTGCATGAAAAGAGGTTAAACCTGACGGATATGGCCGTTGAAGACGCAAAAAAATGACGCGGACCGCGAGGCGCAGGTCAGGCTGGCTTTTTGCCTGCAAATAAAACATGAAATCACCCCTGCGGATATTGCGCAGGTGATGGGCATCACGGAAAAAAACTATCGGATTCGTCTCGGGCGTCTCAATCTGGATGATAAAATTGTCAGCAAGCCGTCTGCCAGTGAAACGGCTTTGCAAAGATTGCAGGCAGAACTCAATAAATTAATTGATGGCGATGATTTGCCGGACAAAAGCAAGGCTGAAGCCCTGATGGCACTGGCCAAGGCTGTGAAAACCGTTGGCGAGCTTGTTGCTGAAACACAGACTGCTGAAGGGGACACGGTGACATCCGTTGCAAGCCTTCACGAGGTTCGACAGGCGCTTATCCGCATAGACAGGAGAATTGAAGATCTTGCTCAAAGGCGCGCGCGGGACATCTTGGGGCGCGGACTTGACGCAAAATCAGATATTGGCAGCGGATTGTGAATGGCTGATCAGGGCGCGTGATGCGCAATTGCCACCATTTGGTGACTGGCGGACTTGGCTTATTCTGGGCGGACGTGGCTCGGGAAAAACGAGGGCAGGGGCGGAATGGGCATCGGGGATGGCATTGGGATTGGCACCTTTCTCGCAGAAAGCATGCGGACATATTGCGCTGGTCGGCGAAACTTTCGCCGATGCGCGTGAGGTGATGGTCGATGGCCCTTCCGGCATTTTATCGGTGTCGCGCATTTCGCGTCCCCGTTATGAAACAACGCGCAGGCGACTGCTGTGGGACAATGGGGCCGTGGCGTCTCTTTATACATCAGAAGATCCAGATGGCTTGCGTGGGCCGCAGTTTGATGCCGCATGGTGCGATGAGCTTGCAAAGTGGAAAAACCCGCAAGCCACATGGGACATGCTGCAATTCGGGCTTCGACTGGGAGACTTCCCACGTCAGGTGGTGACTACAACACCGAGGGCAGTGCCATTGTTGAAGGCGCTGATGACAGACAGTTCTGTAACCATGACGCATATGCGCACCGCGGAGAATGCAGCGCATCTGGCTGTTGGCTTTATGGAGACTATCAATCAACGCTATGCGGGAACCCGCCTTGGACGACAGGAACTCGATGGCGAATTGATTGAGGAGCGCGCAGGCGCTTTGTGGTCGCGTGAGCGGATCGAACAGTGTTTTGAACCCAAAGCCCCTGAGCTTGAGCGTATTCTGATCGCTGTTGATCCGCCTGCATCATCCAACAAATCGTCGGATGCCTGCGGAATCGTTGTGGCCGGGATTGATGAAAATGGCTTTGCGCATGTGTTGGCTGATGAAAGCATGAATATGGCCAAGCCGCATCAATGGGCGCGGCGTGCAATCGCACTTTATCATTCTTATGAGGCCGATGCGATTTTGGCCGAGGTCAATCAGGGCGGTGAAATGGTTGCCGCCGTTCTGTCGGCCGAAGATGCCACCGTTCCGGTGCTGATGCGGCATGCATCGCGCGGCAAATGGCTGCGCGCCGAGCCGGTGGCGGCCCTTTATGAACAGGATCGTGTTCGTCATGCAGGACGCTTTGCAGCACTTGAAGATGAAATGTGTGATTTCGCACCCGAAGGTCTGTCCACCGGGCGCTCGCCGGACCGTCTTGATGCCCTTGTCTGGGCGCTGACCGAACTCATGCTCGGTCACGACCGAAAGCCGCGTATCAGGCGTTTCGGATAACATTTACACTGATTGGAGAGCCGATATATGGCGTGGAATTTGCCGTGGCGTAGAAATGCCGGGAAGGCAGCCTCATATTCTGATGCGGGACGTGAGCGCAAAAACACGAATGGCTTTGTGGCCCTTCATATGGAACGCGGACCATCCTGGATAGCGCGGGATTTTACATCATTGGCGCGCGAAGGGTTTATGCGTAATCCGGTGGTGCATCGTTGCGTTCGGCTGATCGCCGAAGCGGCCAGCAATGTGCCGTGGCTGCTTTATGAGGGCACGACCGAGCATGAAGTTCATCCGCTGCTTGATCTTGTGGCGCGCCCCCAGAGTGGTCTGGATGGAAGCAGTTTTTTTGAACGGCTTTATGGCCATTTGCTGATTTCAGGAAATGCTTATGTGGAGCGTGTTGCTCTTCCAAGCGGAAACAGCGAGTTGCATTTGCTCAGGCCTGAAAGGGTGACGCTAGAAACATCGAATGATGGATGGCCGCAATCGCTGGTCTATCGTTCAGGCAATACAAGCCGAGTGGTGTCTCTTTCAGGCGAGGCATCCTCTGGCCTGCATCTGAAACTGTTTCATCCACTGGATGATCATTATGGTTTTCCGCCGCTTGAAGCGGCTTTAATGGCGCTTGATCTGCATAATGCAGCAGGTGCCTGGAACAAGGCTCTGCTTGATAATTCCGCACGGCCTTCCGGCGCGTTAGTCTACGCACCAAAAGATGGTGGCAATCTGACGGAAGAGCAGTTTGATCGCCTGAAAACCGAGCTTGAAGAAGGCTACACAGGGGCCTCAGGGGCGGGGCGACCATTGCTTCTTGAAGGCGGACTGGACTGGAAAGCCATGGGCTATAGCCCGCAGGATATGGATTTTATCGAAGCCAAAAATGGTGCCGCACGCGATATTGCGCTGGCATTTGGCGTGCCGCCGATGCTGCTCGGTATTCCGGGTGATAACACATATGCAAATTATGCCGAAGCCAATCGCGCCTTCTATCGCCTGACTGTTCTGCCGCTGATCAACCGGACTGCCAAGGCCTTTGGCTGTTGGCTGGGCCCACTGTTTGGCGGCGATCTGCGGCTAGAGCATGACATTGACCAGATCGAAGGGTTGTCGCTCGAACGGGAGTCGCTCTGGCGGCTTGTGTCAGAAGCCTCATTTCTTAGCGATGACGAAAAACGCGATGCGGTTGGCTATCAGCTGCGCGCAGAAAGGAGAGTGCCATGAGTAATCTGAGTGATACCGTAATGACATCCGATGCAACATTGGTTTGGTTTGCCAAGATTGCCGGAGCGGTTGCCGGTTCTGCCGTGTCACTTGCCTATATGCTGCCCAAAGGAAAACGCGAAGCTGGCATTCGCTTTGCGGTGGGAATCATCTGCGGTATGATCTTTGGCGGTGCCGCAGGCGTTAAAATAGCGGAAACACTCTCGCTTGAAGCCCTTCTTGGCCGAGCTGAACTGATGCTGATGGGGTCGACGGCTGCAAGCCTTGCTGCATGGTCGGTGCTTGGCATTCTGAAGCGCTTTGCCGAGCGGGTGAAGCATGCGCCGCTTCAGGGGCTTATAACGTCTCAAAGGAGCGGGAATGATAAAGCCTGATCTCAAACTGGAAACCAAGCGTGCTTCACTTGCGCTCAGTGATGTCGAAATGGACGGGAGTTTTTCCGGCTATGCCAGTATTTTCGGCCTGCCTGATCTTGGCAATGACATTATTGAAAAAGGTGCTTTTGCAAAGTCGCTGTCGACCCGGAGATCGTCGGGTGTGCGGATGCTCTGGCAGCATGATGCGGCCGAGCCGATCGGTGTATGGACAGATATTCGCGAGGATGCGCGTGGTCTTTATGTGGAAGGCAGGCTTGCCAAGGGTGTGGCGCGCGCACGCGAAGCACTGGAGCTGATGCGGGCAGGCGGGCTTGATGGACTGTCCATCGGCTTTCGCACCGTGAAGGCGCGCAAGGATGCACGCACGGGCCTGCGCCATATTGTTGAAGCGGATCTCTGGGAAATCTCGGTGGTGACGTTTCCGATGCTGCCACAGGCGCGCATCAACAATCTGAAAGCGGATTTGCCAACAGTCAGAGAATTTGAACGTTGGCTCACGCGGGATGCGGGGTTAAGCCGTTCCGCTGCACGTCTGGTGATAGCCAAAGGCTATTCAGCACTTGCAGCCTTACAAAGCCGGAATGAGCGGGACGCTCTCAACTCGGGCGATACAGGCCTTGCACAGCGTATGCGTGCCGCCTGCAAGATGATGTCTTTTAACTAAATCAGGATCAAAATGAACAACACTCATAAAGTCCAGCTCGAAACCAAGAGCGTGGAAACAAAGGCGCTTGGCGCCAATCTGGGCAATGATGGCGATGTGTCGGAAGCCTTCGATGAATTCATGGCCGCTTTTTCGGCCTTTCGTGAAGCCAATGATGAGCGGCTGAAAAAAGTCGAAAAGAATACGAGTGTCGATGTGCTGCTGCGCGAAAAGGTTGATCGTATCAACCACGCGCTCGACGAGCAGAAACAGGCGCTTGACCAATTTGTTCTGAAAACTGCACGTCCGCAACTGGGCAAATGTCCGGTTGTCGAAAACCGCGAACACAAGCAGGCTTTCGATGACTATGTACGCCGTGGCGATGAACAGGCGATGCGCGGTATTGAGCAGAAAGCGCATTCTTACGCCTCTGGGCCGGATGGCGGTTATCTTGTGCCAGCAGAGCTTGAAACCGAAATTGGCCGCAGGCTGGTTGTGTTGTCGCCGATCCGTGGCATTTCAAGCGTGCGCCAAGTTTCTGGTGCTGTGCTCAAAAAGCCGTTTTCGGTGAGCGGCCCGGCAACAGGCTGGGTCGGTGAAACTGATGCTCGCCCACAGACAGCTTCGGCCAAACTGGCAGAACTGCAGT
Organism: Ochrobactrum sp. S1502_03; assembly: GCF_044435015.1. NCBI lineage: Bacteria > Pseudomonadati > Pseudomonadota > Alphaproteobacteria > Hyphomicrobiales > Brucellaceae > Ochrobactrum > Ochrobactrum sp. S1502_03. Next base: position 40,630 of record NZ_JAYEXN010000003.1, on the reverse strand, counting down.
TTCCAACTATGGAAATCTACGCGATGCCGGCGGCAACATCTTCGCTTCTCGATGATGCTGCCGTTAATGTCGAGCAGTGGATCGCCGAGGAAGTGGAAGCAGCCTTTGCCGAGCAGGAAGGCGAGGCCTTTATCAGCGGCAATGGCGTCAACAAGCCAACGGGCTTTTTGAGCTATGATACGGTCGAAGACACAAGCTGGGAATGGGGCAAGATCGGTCATATCGAAACGGGTGTTGCAGGTGCGCTGCCAGCAGCCGATCCGTCTGACAAGCTGATCGAACTTATCTATGCGCTGAAAGCCGGATATCGTCAGAATGCCAGTTTCGTTATGAATCGCAAGACTCAGAGCGTGCTGCGCAAGCTCAAAGATGCAGACGGAAATTACCTCTGGCAGCCGCCCTCGGCTGTTGGCGAGAAAGCGTCACTGATGGGCTTTGGTCTGGTTGAGGCCGAGCATATGCCGGATATTGCAGCCGACGAAACGCCAATCGCTTTTGGTGATTTTGAACGGGGGTATCTGGTTGTGGACCGTATTGGTGTTCGCGTTTTGCGCGACCCATACTCTGCCAAACCATATGTGCTTTTTTATACCACCAAGCGCGTTGGCGGTGGTGTTCAGGATTTTGATGCGATCAAGCTTCTGAAGTTTGGAGCCTGATATTTGCATCAACAAGCATCGTATCCGAAAGCGGAATCATGTTTTCGGGATGCGCATTTCGCAGCGGCTTTGCTGCATTTCTGCTTAACGACCCTGCCGGTTTTGGCAGCTAGATTCAATTCGCAAACACGTTGAATCTTTTTCTGGAATGCCATTCGTAACTATCTGATTTGAGAGTTATTTTAAGGGGAAATAAATGACAATGTTTCTTGTCACGCCGCCGGTACTTGAACCGGTGACGGTCGCGGATGCGCGTGCATTTTTAAGAATTTCAACGGACAGCGAAGATGACATTCTTCGCCGTATTATCAAGACAGCACGTGAACTGGTCGAGGCTGATACAGGGCTGGCTCTTATCGACCAAACTTGGCGGTTGCGCGTTGATCGCTGGCCGCGTTCGGGTCGGTTGGCTCTTTTCAAGTATCCGGTAAAGGCTGTGACCGCTGTCGTCGCATATCGCTGCGACGGAACTGCAATCAGCATGGAGCCCGAAGAATTCATGCTCCAGCATGGACGCCGCCCCCAGCGTGTTTACATGGCACAATATCCTGATGCGCAGTCGTTTTGCGGTCTTGAAGTCGACTTCATTGCGGGCTTTGGCGAAACGGGTGTCGAGGTGCCTGACGCCCTCAAGCAAGCCATACTCACGTTGAGCGCGCATCTCTACGAGAACCGCGCTGGTCTTGATGGCGCAACATCAGAGCTTCCGCCGATGGTTGGGCAGATGGTCGATAGTTGGCGGCGCATATCTCTATGAACAACGTCCTGTTTATTGATCCAGGCCAGCTCACCGTAGAGCTGGCTCTGGAAGCCATGCATCCGATTGCCGACGGCATGGGCGGCTATCGCGAAACATGGGTGGAAGTATCAACCGTTTGGGGGCGCATTGAACCAATAACCGCCAGTCAACGCGATTTCGGCACCCGGCCACGCCCGGAAATAACCCATCGTATCTTGGTGCGCCATCGTGAGGATATTTCATCCGACAAGCGCTTCCGAAAAGGGGGGCGTGTTTTCTTGCTGCGTTCCGTACGCGATCCGGATGAAAGCGGACGCTATCTGATTTGTCTGGCAGTGGAGGAAGGGCGGTGAACGTAACCATGAAATTAACGTTTGATGGCCTCGTGCGTGCGCTTCGGTTCAAACAGATAGCGCTGCGCGAGGAAATTGCCACCTGGGGATCTGGCAGTCGAGGCGACAAAGAAAAGCTGATTGGGGAACACAATGAAGAGCAGCGCGGCAGCATTGCAGAAAGCACTTTATGAGGCCTTGAAGAACGACGGCGAACTCATTGAAACGCTTGGTGGAGAACATGTTTATGACCATGTCCCACCAAAAACCGCGTTCCCTTATATCACGCTTGGCGAGACACTGACGAAGGATTGGAGCACGGCGAGCGAGCTGGGCGGGGAGCATTTTCTCAACATTCAGATATGGGCGCGCGAGTCAGGCCGCAAACGCGTTTTGGAGATTGCCGGGCGCATCGCTACGCGTCTTGATGAACAACCGCTCGCAGTCAACGGCCATCGCATCGTCAATCTTATGTTGACCGAAGTGCTAGCCCGTAACACCGACGGGTTCGGGAGTTATCTCGGCACCATGCGCTATCGGGCCGTAACAGAACCCGTAATTTGATTCAGGAGCCATATATGACAGCTCAACGCGGCAAGGACATCTTGCTGAAAATTGCGCATGGCGCAGGGCAGTTTGAAACCTGTGCCGGCCTGCGCACCAAACGCATTGCGTTCAATGCGGAAACGGTCGATGTGACTGACGCCGACGCAGCCGGGCGCTGGCGACAGTTGCTGGCCGGAAGCGGCGTGCAGCGGGCCTCTGTAAGCGGGTCTGGCATATTCAAAGATGCAACGTCTGATGCTCTGATACGCAGCGTATTCTTTGATGGTGAAATTCGCAACTGGCAGATTTTACTTCCTGACTTTGGAACGATCACAGGGCCGTTTCAGATCGTGGCTCTTGAATATGGCGGCAATCACGATGCGGAAATGACCTTTGAAATTGCGTTGGAATCCGCCGGACTGATCGCCTTCGGAGAAGCGCTATGATGGTCAATCGTCATCGTGGCGAGGTTGCGGCAAAACTGGATGGTCGTGACTGGATGGTCGTGACTGGACACTCTGCCTGACGCTCGGTGCGCTGGCGCAACTCGAATCTGCTTTTGAGGCAGACAATCTTTCTGACCTGATCATGCGCTTTTCCGGCGGTAAGCTGTCTGCTTTCGATATGCAGCGCATCATCTGTGCGGGCCTTCATGGTGGTGGGCATAATGTACCGTTTGAAGACGTGGCCGAAATGCGCGCCGATGGCGGTGCCAGCGGCTATGCCCGCATCGTTTCAGCACTGCTGACGGCGACCTTCGGAACGGAAGAAAGCGATTCTCCTTCAAACCCTTGAGTGCCGCAGTTGAATCAAGTCCTTCACGTCAGCCTTTTCCCTGGAAAGAGGTGATGCGCGCTGGCTTTGGTTTGCTGCGGCTTTCTTCAAAAGACTTCTGGGCGATGACCCCACGCGAACTCAGTGTCGTTCTCGGGCCTGTCTCGCAGAGCAAAAATGCTCCTTCGCGCGCGACTCTCGACGCGCTGATGCATGCCTTTCCCGATAGGTGATTTATCATGACGGATGAAACCGTAACTGTTTCCGTCGAGGCGGATACAAGCGCATTTGATCGCGCATTGACGGACCTCGAAAAACGCTCATCAAGCTTCGGCTCAAGCCTGACGACTGCACTCAAAAGTGCAATCGTTTCCGGCAAGGGGCTTGACGATGTGCTGCGCGGCCTTGCCAGCAGTCTGGCAGGTTCGGCACTTTCGGCCGGGCTTCAGCCATTGCAAAGTCTTGGCTCATCGCTGATGTCGGGCGTACTTGGCGGTATTCGTGGCATCATGCCGTTTGCGAAAGGCGGTGTGGTTTCAAGCCCGACCTATTTCGGCATGGGCAATGGGGCGCTGGGGCTGACGGGGGAGGCCGGTGCAGAGGCGATTTTGCCACTCGCGCGCGGTGCTGATGGCAGACTTGGCGTTGCCACGGGTGGCACAGGCAGTAAGCCGGTGCAGGTGGTCTTTAATATGACGTCGCCCGATGTATCTTCTTTCCGCAAGTCCGAGGCACAGCTTTCCACCATGCTTGCAGGTGCAGTACGCCGTGGCGCACGGAGGATGTGAGATGGAAGCCTTTCACGATGTGCGTTTTCCGCTCAGCGTTTCGTTTGGTGCAACCGGTGGGCCGGAATGGCGCAATGAAATTGTCACGCTCACATCAGGTATGGAAAAGCGGAATGCGCGCTGGGCGCATTCACGCCGACACTTTGATGCGGGGACGGGGCTGCGCTCGCTTGATGATCTGAAAACCGTATTGGCGTTTTTTGAGGCGCGGCGCGGGTCGCTTCATACGTTTCGGTTCCGCGACCCGCTCGATTTTTCTTCCGCAACCGGCTGTGCTGCGCCCTCGCATCTCGATCAGGTGATTGGAACGGGCGATGGGGCCACCACACGCTTTCAACTCGTCAAACATTACGAGACATATGATCGCCCCATCCGGCGGCCCGTTGCAGGCTCTGTGGTGGTTGGTGTGGATGGCATAAGGCTGACTGAAACTGAGGCTTTCACGCTTGAGCCCGCCACTGGCATTGTCGCCTTCACATCCGGTTATGTGCCGTCTTCAGGCCAGCGGGTCAGTGCTGGTTTCCTGTTCGATGTGCCGGTACGTTTCGATACGGATCGTCTTTCGGCCAGCATCGCCTCGTTTCAGGCGGGTGAAATCCCGTCTATTCCCATCATTGAGGTCAAGGCATGATCCCTATTCCGACCGAACTTGAATCACATTTAAAGGGTGAAGTGACAAGCCATTGCTTTGCATGGCTTATCAGGCGTTCTGACACTGTCGTTCTCGGTTTCACCGATCATGATTCTGCTTTGCCTTTGGACGGTGTTTTATGTGAACCGCTCACGGGATTGAACAGCAGCGAAGCAACCACAATGCTTGGTCTCTCTATCGCCGGAGGCGAGGTCGAGGGTGCACTCTCATCGCAGCGCATCAGCGATCGCGTTATTGAACTTGGCCGCTACGATGGTGCCATCGTTGAAAGCTATCTGGTCAACTGGAATGCTCCAGATCAGCACATGCTGTTGCGGCGCTGGATAGCGGGCACCATCAGCCGCTCCGATGGACGCTTCGTAATGGAGTTGAAAGGCGCCGCTGCAGCGTTCGATGCCGTTTGTGGGCGCCGGATTATGCGCCAGTGTAATGCAGTGCTAGGCGATAACCGTTGCGGCGTGAATGGCAATGATCCGCGATTTTCTGCCGTTGGTTCAATCCTGCATGCCGATGGTGTGATGCTTGATGTTGCCGGGCTTGAGGGCTTTGGCAGTGGCTGGTTCACGCAAGGACTGCTCACATGGACGAGTGGTGAAAATGTCGGTCGGTCTGTGCGTGTTCTTATGCACAGTGGCACTAATCTAAACCTAACCGATCAGCCGGTCCTGCCTGTCACAGCAGGCGATGGTTTTCGTATCATTGCTGGCTGCGACAAGAGTTTTGCCACCTGTAAGGCGAAATTCGAAAACGGCATTAACTTCCGAGGTTTTCCGCATCTTCCCGGAAACGATGCAGCTTTTGCCTATGTCAGCGGCGGCAATGAGTATGACGGGAGCGCACTGGTGCCATGACAATCGCAGACAAAGTTTTGACCGAAGCTGAAAGCTGGATTGGTACGCCCTATCGGCATGGCGCTTCAACGCGCGGCATAAGCTGCGATTGCCTCGGACTGGTGCGGGGTGTTTGGCATGCGCTTTATGGTGAGGAGCCAGAAGATCCCGGTGCCTATGCGCCGGACTGGGCGGAGGCCGCATCTGGCGATCCGTTGCTGGAGGCGGCCAACCGGCATATGCAGCCTCGTTCCAGCTATAATCCTGAGCCGGGTGATCTGTTGATCTTTCGCTGGCGTGCCGATGTTGCGGCCAAGCATCTCGGCATTATGACCAATCAAAACCGTTTCATCCATGCCTATGAGGGGCATCGGGTAATGGCCTCTGCGCTGGTGCCGCAATGGCGGAAACGTATAGCCGGAATTTTCATCTTTCCCGAACCAAAAGGTTAAGCAATGGCGACTGTTGTTCTGCAGGCCGTGGGCGCTGCTGTCGGAGGCATTTTTGGTCCTGTGGGTGCAGCTATCGGCGCAGGTCTTGGTGCCATGGGCGGATATGCCATCGACACGGCAATCATCAATTCTACCCGTCATATGGAAGGGGCACGCCTCAATAGCGGCCGCGTGGCCACGGCAGAAGAGGGCGCTGCATTGCCATTTGTCTATGGGACAGCACGGCTTACGGGCACGCTGATCTGGGCAACCCGTTTTGAGGAAAAGAAAACCACCGAGCGCCAGGGCGGCAAGGGCGGTCCGAAAGTCACCAGCTACAGTTATTTCGGCAATGCAGCCTATGCAGTTGCCGAAGGTGAAATTGCTACTATTCGTCGTGTATGGGCCGATGGGCAGGAGCTTGATCTTACCGAGATCGAAATGCGCATTTATCACGGCACCGATACCCAGCAGCCGGACCCGCTGATTGAGGCAAAGCAGGGCACGGGCAATGCACCCGCTTATCGCGGTACGGCCTATGTGGTTTTCGAACGCATTCCGCTTGATACTTACGGAAACCGATTTCCGCAGTTTCAGTTTGAGGTTCTGCGACCGGTTGGAGAACTGGCACAGAATCTTCGTGCCATCGCGCTTATTCCGGGGTCAACTGAATTTGGTCTTTCGCCTGATCCGGTTACGGATCGGGTCTTCTTCGGTGAACGCCGCACACTCAACCGCAATGCAAAGCGCGGTCGTAGCGACTGGACGGTGGCCATGGATGAACTGCAAGCGCTGTGCCCTCAATTGCAACACGTGGCTATCGTTCTGCCGTGGTTTGGCGATGATCTGCGTGCAGCATCATGTAAAATTCGCCCCGGTGTCACGCATCAGGCGTCGCTGTTATCAAGCCTGACATGGAAGGTCGAGAATGTCACGCGCGCGCAGGCGCATTTGATTTCGACGAGCGGCAAGGGCGCGGCCTATGGCGGAACGCCATCCGATCAGAGCGTGATCAGTGCCATCCGCGATGCGAAAGCGCGCGGTCTTAAAGTCACATTATATCCTTTTATCATGATGGATATTGCGGCTGATAATCAGTTGCCGTCTCCCTATGGTGGAATTGGGCAATCGGTCTATCCATGGCGCGGACGTATCACCTGCCATCCGGCAATCGGTGAAACAGGTTCGCCAGATACAACGCCTGAGGCGGGAAGTCAGGTTGAGGCTTTCGTCAATGGAACATGGGGTTACAGACGTTTTTTGAATCATTGTGCAAATCTTGCGGTACGGGCCGGTGGAGTCGATGCGTTTTTGCTGGGATCTGAATTGCGCGGCCTGACAAGCATTCGCGATGCTCGAGAGAACTTTCCATTTGTCACGCATCTTTGTGCGCTCGCCGGTGAAATGCGTGTGAAGCTTGGGGCGGGTTGCCGCATCAGTTATGGCGCAGACTGGACCGAATATTTTGGTTATCAGGCACAGGACGGAACCGGCGATTTTTATTTTAACCTCGACCCGCTCTGGTCGCATCCGGCAATAGATGCCGTTGGCATCGACAATTACATGCCGCTTTCCGACTGGCGAGATAGTGATCTTCGCGGCGGCAATCCCGATGGTTTCGAGGGGCCCTATGATCTTGATGGACTGCTACAGAGTGTTGAGGCACGTGAAGGTTTCGACTGGTATTATGCCAACAGTCAAGACCGGGATGAGCGCAAGCGCACACGCATCACTGACGGGCTTGCGGGGAAGCCATGGGTCTATCGTTACAAAGACACTCGTGCATGGTGGAGCAATCCGCATCATAACCGGATTGATGGTGAGGAGGTTGCAGCACCGACCGGTTGGGTGCCGCAGTCAAAGCCCATTTGGTTTACGGAACTCGGATGTCCGGCAGTCGATAAGGGACCGAACCAGCCCAATGTATTTCCCGATCCAAAATCGTCGGAAAATGCCACGCCCTATTTTTCGAATGGCTCGCGCTCCGATATCGCAATGGATCGCTTCCTGCGCGCGCATTATTACTATTGGCCTCAAAATAATCCGGTCTCGCCGGTCTATGGCGGGTCAATGCTGGATATGGACCGCATTTATCTCTGGGCCTGGGATACGAGGCCTTTCCCGGAATTTCCGCTGAAAGGGGATGTGTGGGGTGATACGCCAAACTGGCGGCTGGGTCATTGGTTGAACGGCCGGCTGAGTGGCGTTGCCCTTGATGAACTGATTGCCGCAATCCTTGAGGACTTTGATTTGCCGCAAGCTGATTGTTCCGGTGCAGATGGACATTTGACCGGCTTCGTCATTTCAGAACCCTCCACAGCGCGTGGCGTGCTTGAACCTTTGGTGAATGTATTTGGCGTTCATGGTTTTGAGCAGGCGGGAACATTCGTCTTCCGCAGCATTGGACGTACCGCACAAACGCTGGATGTTGCGGACCTGTTGGTCGAGCCGCATGATGGTGATGCGCTGACCTCTGTTCTTGAAGACCAGGGCGATTTGCCCAGCGTGGCGGAGCTTTATTGCAACGATCCTCTGCGTGATTTTCAGGTCGTGGGGGCATCCGTGCGCCGCGATGCGGGACAAGGGACAGAGAGTCTCAGCCTTTCAGGTTCGATGGAAACAGGACAGGCAATGGCCCTGGCTGAAGGCTGGATGGCACGTCGCTATGCGGAGCGGCGCACAGCAAGCTTTTCATTGCCGTGGTCGGCAGCAGCGCTTCATGTCGGGGACCGGGTACGGATCGATATTTTGGGCGGTGAGCGTGATTATGTGGTGTCATCGCTCGAAGATGGTGAGGTGCGAGCGGTCAAGGCGGTGGCGTTAGCGCCCAATGTCGCCTTTGCCGACAGAGGCGAAACACCACAGCTTTCGCCGGGCGGGTCAGTTTCTGATATGAAGCCGATTTTCCATCTGATTGATGTGCCGCTCTGGCCGGGTGCGGAAGATCCCGCTGGTCAGTTTCGCATTGCTTGCCATGCCAGACCATGGCGTGGCGTGGCAATTTATGCTTCGCCTTCCGATGATGGTTTTGCCGAGCGTAATATGATTGGGGAGCGCGCGGTCATGGGAGAACTCACCGCGGCACTTGGATCAGGTCCGAGTGGACGTCTGATCGAAGCGCAGACCATAGACGTGGTGCTTTATTCGGGTGAACTGCAATCAAAGCCGATCGCACAAATTCTCAATGGTGCCAATATGGCAATGATGAAATCTCCCGATGGAAAATGGGAGGTGGTTCAGTTTCTTGAGGCCGAGGAAGTTGGACAGAATCAATGGCGATTATCGCGGCTTTTGCGCGGCCAGCTTGGCACAGAAGCGGCAAGCCGCATCGAAAAACCCATCGGAGCGCCATTTGTGCTCTTTGATGGCGGCGTACAAAGCATTGGATTGCAGGCAAATGAAATCGGGCTTGAGCTCAATTGGCGGATAGGCGCGGCAGGCAAAACCTTCTCGGATGAGTATTTTGATACTGTGAAAGTCATCGGTGGTCTGAACGCTTTGAGACCTTTAAGCCCTGTTCATCTCAGGGCAGAACGGCTTGGTAATGGTGATCTGTCGCTGCATTGGATAAGGCGCGGGCGTGTAGATGCCGATAGCTGGATGGGCGCAGATATTCCGCTGGGGGAGGACGCAGAAGCCTATCGGATTGAAATCTGGCAGGGGGAAACGCTTGTCCGAAGTTTAGAGGTGCAGACGCCATCATGGATCTATCCGAATGCTGAACGAATGGCTGAGGTTGGAGCCAACAGTTTTGAGCTGCGGATTGCGATGTTGAGCGCAAGAATAGGCGCGGGCGATTTTGCCTCAATCGAAATTCAGAATGTTTTGTGAAATGAAAGGACACGTCATGAGTGAAGACAAGCCTTGGTATCTTTCTCGCACTATCTGGGCCGGGCTGGTCGCGCTTTTTCTGTCGCTGGCTGGCGCTTTTGGCTTCATCAGCGATGCGGTGGATCATGGTGCTTTGACTGATGTAATGCTGCAACTTGCCACTGCAATTGCCGGTCTTATTACCATTTTTGGAAGGTTAGGGGCAACTTCGCGCATTTCATAATTTCATAAACCGTGATAGCAAAGTTCCGAAGATCGCCTGATACCGGAATATTGACGGATGTTTCGGAAGATATTATGCGTAAAAACAATAGTTTAGAATGGCTTCGGTCTGAGGCTGTTTTATGGGAAAAATTCCTTTGCGTTGATCATCTGCGTGTATCGTTCATGCATCGTTCAGATGAAAGGCGCTATATAAGGGACATGATGAAACAGAACCCTGCTCTCAAAATTTTCGCGCTTCTGGCCGTTAGCATTGGTCTGTTGCCTGTTAACGCCGGTGCCTTGCCAATTGCTACCCCGCAGAAGTCCAACATGCTGATTGCCGCCGCAGGTGATTGCGCGGCAGTCGGCGAACAAGTGGCCGCCTCACAGGGGGGCCAGTTGGCCAAGGCAACACCCACCACACAGAACGGTCGCGCTATGTGCGTGATCGTGGTGCTCGTGCCGGGGCGCGATGGCGAACGTCCGCGTCGTGTCGAAGTGGCTGTTCCTGCGCAATAACTTACTTTGCTAGAGAATATAGGCAAGGCAACATAGGCAAGGGAATATGGCTTGCGTATCCTGATTGTTGAAGATGACAAGGACCTGAACAGGCAGCTCTCGGATGCGTTGGGTGCAGCAGGTTATGTTATTGATAGCGCTTTTGATGGCGAGGAAGGTCATTATCTGGGCGACACTGAGCCCTATGATGCGGTGATCCTTGATATTGGCTTGCCGCAGATGGATGGCATTAGCGTGGTTGAGCGCTGGCGGCGCAGTGGCCGCACAATGCCTGTTCTGATGCTGACGGCGCGGGATCGCTGGAGCGACAAGGTTGCTGGTATTGATGCCGGTGCCGATGATTATGTTGCCAAACCTTTTCATATTGAGGAAGTGCTGGCCCGATTGCGTGCATTGATTCGTCGCGCTGCCGGGCATGCTTCATCTGAGCTGGTTTGTGGTTCCTTGCATCTTGATACGAAGACATCCAAGGCAAGCGTCGATGGCGTCGCGCTCAAGCTCACATCCCATGAATATCGCCTGCTGTCTTATCTGATGCATCATATGGATGAGGTCGTTTCGCGAACTGAACTGGTTGAGCATCTTTATGATCAGGATTTTGATCGTGACTCGAACACGATTGAAGTTTTTGTCGGACGCCTGCGCAAGAAGATGGGTGTCGATCTGATCGAAACCGTGCGCGGTATGGGATATCGCATTCGCTCGGACGAGCAGGGAGATACGAAAGGGACCGGGAACTGAAGCTTCTCAGCGTTTTCCCCTCTTTACGATCCCTTGCGATACGCGTCGTCACCCTATCGACGCTCTGGGTTATTCTGGGGCTGGTCGTTGTCGCGACACTTATCAGCACACTTTATGGCGATGCGGCGCGCAATAATTTCGAGCGGCTTCTGACGGCGCACCTTTTCAGTCTTGTTGGCGCCGTGAGCATAACACCCGATGGGCTTCTGCAGGGCCGCCCGGAATTGGGTGATCTGCGATATTCCAGCCCGCTCTCCGGTTGGTACTGGTTTGTTGACCCCATTTCTCCCAACACCAATGGCAAATTACAGTCTCTGTCTTCAGTGGGGCGTATCGTGCCGGAAATGCCGGTTTCGCAGGCGCCTTTTGATAGCTCGTTCATGCGCAGCTACACCTTGCCAGGTCTCAACGGTGAAGAGCTTTACATCGTTGAAACGGAAGTGGTGCTCGACAATGACAACCGTGTTGCGCGTTTTCGCGTGATGGGAAACCTCAGTGAAGTCCTAAGTGAAATTTCGGACTTTAGAAGGAAACTTGCATTCTATCTGGCGATTTTTGGCCTAGGCAGTGTTTTCATTAATGCAGGCATTATTCTTTTTGGTCTGCGTCCTCTCGATAAAGTGCGTCAGGCTTTGGCTGATATTCGAGAGGGGCGTTCTGCGAAGCTTGATACATCGCTGCCAATTGAGATTGCCCCCCTTGCGGTTGAAATGAATGCGCTGATTGAAAACAACCGCCGTATTGTCGAGCGCTCGCGCACACAGGTCGGGAATCTTGCGCATTCGCTAAAAACGCCGCTATCGGTCCTTGCCAATGAGGCGCGTACAATGGGTGGTCAGCAGGGGCGGCTTGTACTGGAACAAAGCGAGGCAATGCAGGTCCAGATCCAGCATTATCTGCAACGAGCACGGATTGCAGCACAACGTGACAGTGTTGTGTTTCGCACCCTGGTTACGCCTGTTCTTGAACGCATGGAGCGGGTGACAGCAAAGCTCAACCCTTCTTTGAAGATCACTTTCAGAAACACCCTGCCGGAAGCAGTCTTTGCTGGTGAGAAGGAGGATCTGGAGGAGATTGTCGGAAACCTTCTGGAAAATGCGGGTAAGTGGGGGCGCAGACGGATAAAGATTGTTTTGCAGTCTGCAACGGATTCGCAACGGCAGTTTGAAATTCTGATCGAAGATGATGGTGCGGGGCTTGCGCCGGATAAGATGGATGCGGCCCTGAAACGTGGCAATCGTGTTGACGAAACGAAGCCGGGAACAGGTCTTGGTCTGGCAATCGTTCAGGATACGGTGCGCGAGTATGGGGGGACTCTGCATCTGGGGAAAAGCGATATGGGGGGGCTTCAGGTGCGCGTTGTGTTGCCGCTGACCGAAGATTGACTGTTGCGTTTGGCTCAAGGTGATTTAGAAGATTGAAGTTATTAGCTGTATTCTGCGATAGTATGCATGCTCATTTATTATGAAGGCCGGTTTATTATGATGGTTGTATCAAGGTTTTCTGCTCCGATTCTGGTTGCTTCAATGGCGATTGCGCTTTCTGCCTGCGGTACGTCCGGCGGCGGAAAGGGTTCGGGGCTGACTTCACTTGGTGGTCTTTCTGCTCCGGCTAACACGCGCCCGGCTGACACACGTCCTGATCTGCTTGCTTCACTCGGTAATGGGCTTCTTGGCAGTTCAGCAGCGCAATTGACTGCCGCTGACCGCAAAACTGCGCTTGAAGCGGAGTATCGCGCGCTCGAATATTCGCCTGCTGGCAAAGCAGTGTCTTGGAGCGGCAGTGGGTCGGCTTCTGGTGATGTGACCGCCGCACAGCCTTATCAGGTCGGATCCCAAAATTGCCGCCAATATACCCATAGCTTTACGATTGCGGGAGCACCACAAACTGCACGTGGAACGGCTTGTCGCAATACGGATGGAAGCTGGACGCCATTAACCTGATTTGGCCTTTGCGGCGAATTGCCCTACTATGCGACTTATAGCAGGTTAGTGTTGGTTTTTGCCTCGGCTGGGATTAAGTCTCAGCCATGGAATTCTGGTTGACTGCCGCACTGCTGACTTTTGCAGCTACATTGACTGTTTTGTTGCCGCTGACGCGGAACAAGCAGGAATTTTTGCCCCCTGAAAAAAACGATCTGGAAGTTTATCGCGATCAGCTGCGTGAGATCGAAGCCGATGCCGCACGCGGCATGATTGATGCGCCAAGCGCTGAACAGGCACGTATCGAAATTTCCCGCCGTATTCTCAATGCCGAGAAAGCCAGCACGGATGCAGCCGCGCAAATGAAGAAGTCCCGCTCCGGACGCCTGCTTGCATTTCTGGCTGTTCTGGCTGTGCCGTTGATCGCGTGGGGTGTTTATCCTTTGTTTGGTGCGCCCGATATGCAGTCCATGCCGCTTGCCGCGCGTCTGGAAAATAGTCCGCAGAACAGTTCGGTTGACGAGCTTATTGCGCGTGCTGAAACACATCTTTCTCAAAATCCGAATGATGCACGCGGGTGGGATGTCTTGGCGCCAATTTATCTGCGCATTGGCCGTGGTGCCGATGCGGTCAACGCTTATCGTTCAGCAATTCGTCTTGAAGGCGAAAACTTTTCTCGCCTTCTTGGGCTTGGTGAAGCCTTGATCGCAGTGTCAGGTGGGCCGGTGACGGCAGAAGCTGAAGAATTATTCAACAAAGCAGCAAGTTTGAACCCGAAAGATATTCGCCCGCAATACTACCTCGCGCAGGGCGAAGTTCAGGATGGCAATACCGAAGGTGCTGTGAAGCGGTTACAAAGTCTGCTTGATGAAGCGCCTGCTGAAGCACCATGGCGTGCTCAGATTGAGCAGGCAATTGCCCGTATTAAGGGGGTTGTTGCGGCCCCGCCGCCTGCCAATGGCCCAACGACAGAGGATGTGGCTGCTGCTGCTGCCATGAATGCCGATGATCGTCAGGCCATGGTTGAAGGCATGGTTCAACGCCTTGATGATAGCCTTCGCAACGACGGTGACAATCTTGACGGCTGGAAGCGGCTTGTGCAGGCTTACATTGTTCTTAATCGCCGCGATGCGGCCCTTGATGCGTTACAACGTGGTGCGGAAGCGCTCAATGTTGAGAAGCGGGATGAGCTGAAAAGCTTTGCCGCGGGGCTGGGCCTTGAAGCAGGGAGCGCAACCCAATGAGTGCGACTGCAGAAAATAATGATCGGAAAGCGAAACCGACAGGCAGTCTTGCCCGCGCCGTCAGCCAGAGGAAGCGCAAGCGCCTTATCATGATTGGTGGAGCGCTGGCTGTTCTTGCGGTCGCGGTCGGCCTCATGCTGATGGCTTTTAGTCAGGATATTCGTTTCTTTCGAACACCTGCGGATTTGACTGAACAGGAAATCACGTCCGGGGCCCGCTTTCGTCTGGGGGGGCTTGTGGAAGAGGGATCTGTTACGCGGGTTGGCAGCGAATTACACTTCACAGTCACCGATACAATTAAAACCGTCAAAGTCGTGTTTGAAGGCATTGCACCTGATCTCTTTCGGGAAGGGCAGGGTGTTGTCGCCGAGGGGCGCTTCGGCCCTGACGGGGTATTTCGCGCTGATAGTGTGCTGGCCAAACATGATGAAAATTACATTCCTAAAGATCTCGCCGACAGCCTGAAGGAAAAGGGCGTGTGGGAAGGGCAATGATGAGATCGGGATATAGAACATGAATGTTGAAATCGGTCATTTTGCCCTTGTGCTTGCACTGGCTTTGTCTGTGGTGCAATCTATTGTTCCGCTTGTGGGCGCGCAACGCAGAGATATGCAACTCATGTCCGTTGCAGCCCCCACTGCACTTGCAGTTTTCTCACTGATTGCCTTTTCCTTCATCGTTTTGACTGTTGCTTATGTCACATCCGATTTCTCGGTGCTGAATGTGGTCGAGAACTCCCATTCGCAGAAGCCGATGCTTTATAAAATCACCGGCGTCTGGGGTAATCACGAAGGCTCGATGCTGCTGTGGGTGCTGATTCTTAGTTTTTTCAGCGCACTTGTTGCAGCCTTCTCGGCCAATCTGCCTGAGACACTGCGCGCCAACGTTCTGGCTGTTCAAGGCTGGATTGCCACGGCTTTTCTTGCTTTTATCATTTTCACATCCAATCCTTTCATACGCATCTTTCCAGCGCCGATGGAGGGGGGCGATCTCAATCCGATCCTTCAGGACATCGGCCTCGCCATCCATCCACCGCTGCTTTATCTGGGATATGTCGGCTTCTCAGTCTGTTTCTCTTTCGCTCTTGCGGCGCTTATCGAGGGACGTCTGGATGCTGCATGGGCTCGCTGGGTGCGTCCATGGGCACTGCTTGCATGGATGTTCCTGACGGGCGGCATCGCGATGGGTTCCTACTGGGCCTATTATGAACTTGGCTGGGGAGGTTGGTGGTTCTGGGATCCGGTTGAAAACGCATCCTTCATGCCATGGCTGGTCGGCACTGCATTGCTGCATTCGGCAATTGTGATGGAAAAGCGCTCGGCACTGAAAATCTGGACCGTCCTGCTCGCAATATTGACCTTCTCGCTGTCTCTGCTCGGCACATTTCTGGTGCGCTCCGGTGTGCTTACATCGGTGCATAGTTTTGCAACCGATCCGGGGCGTGGGCTATTTATCTTAGCCATCCTTGCGATTTTCATCGGCGGTTCCCTGTCGCTTTTTGCGCTGCGTGTTCAAAGCCTTTCGTCGGGTGGGCTGTTTCAGCCGATTTCGCGCGAAGGCGCCCTGGTTTTTAACAATCTTTTCCTCACAACGGCGGCAGCAACGGTGCTGATCGGTACGCTTTATCCGTTACTTCTGGAGGTTCTGACGGGTGAGAAGATTTCAGTTGGCGCACCATTCTTCAACATGACATTCGGGCCGTTGATGATTCCGTTGCTGCTGGCCGTGCCTTTCGGGCCGCTTCTGGCCTGGAAACGCGGTGATCTTTATGGCGTCGCTCAACGGCTGATGACCGCCTTCGCTTTGGCTTTGATTGTCTTTGGCATCGTGCTGTGGCGCAGCAATGCGCATTCGGTGATGGCAGCACTTGGCATCGGTCTCGCGGCATGGCTTATCTTTGGCAGCCTTACTGACCTGTGGCTCAAAGCAGGGATCGGTAAAGTTTCGGCAGGCAAGGCATTCTCACGCTTCATCGGTCTGCCGCGTTCGGTCTTCGGCACATCGCTCGCGCATATGGGCCTTGGCTTTACGCTGCTTGGCATTGTCAGCGTCACAACCTTTGGCACGGAAAATGTCGTTGTTATGCGTTCCGGTGATACGGTCAGCATTGCCGACTATTCGCTGCGCTTTGACGGACTGCGCCCGCTAACGGGCTCTAACTTCACAGAAAACCGCGGCGATTTTACGCTGTTCGATTCCTCAAATCGTGATCTTGGGCAGATCCACTCCTCAAAGCGCTTTTTCCCTGCGCGTCAGATGCCCACAACTGAATCGGGCATCCGCACACTGTGGTTCAGCCAGATCTATGTCGCTCTTGGTGATGAGCCGGGTGAAGGATCCATCGTTGTGCGGGTCTGGTGGAAACCATATGTCACACTCATTTGGTACGGCGCTCTGGTGATGATGCTTGGCGGCATCTTCTCGCTGGCCGATCGGCGATTGCGCATCGGCGCTCCGTCGAAAGCGCGCAAGTCTTCGTCCAAGCAGGCAGGGGCAAGCGCATGAGACTCTCCCAAAAACTCGCGGCGTTTTTTTTAGGATTTTCATTGATACTATATGGTTCTGCTGCTTTGGCAGTGAACCCCGACGAGATTCTGCCTGATCCTCAGCTTGAAAGTCGTGCGCGTCAAATCTCGGCTGAACTTAGATGCATGGTCTGTCAGAATGAATCGATAGACGATTCCAATGCCGAACTCGCACGAGATTTGCGCATATTGGTGAGGGAGCGCCTGACATCGGGCGATACCGATCAGCAGGTTATCGATTTTGTGGTGGATCGTTACGGCGAATTCGTTTTGCTTAAGCCGCGCTTCAATGCACAGACAGCTCTTTTATGGGGTTTCCCTGTGCTTCTTCTTTTAATTGGTGGCATCGCACTTGTTTTTGCATTTCGCAGAAGAAGTGCTGTCGTTGAAGTGCAAAAGCCGCTTTCTGAAAGCGAAAGAGCCCAGCTTTCCCGGCTTCTTGACGACAAATAATCGCGTTTGAGCGGGAATTATAAGCTCTATTCTTACAAAAGTTTCATCTTGCGGAAATTGAGCGGTAAGGTAGCCCATACTATCTTAAGCTCTATAAAGAGTTCACAGAGCTGGTAAGCCATGTAACGGCGCGCTGGTCCGAGAATATTGCTCGCAAGGAGAGACTTATGTTTAAAGCGACTAATTCCAGGTATCGTAAGGGCGTTGCAGCCTTGGCACTGTCGGCAGCGCTCGCTGGCGGTTTTGTCGCAACCGGCCCTTTGGGCGCATTGCAGGATGCCCGTGCTGAAGCTGTCCGCGTTACCGGTCCCCAGCAGGCAGGCTTTGCTGATCTTGTTGAAAAGGTTCGCCCCGCTGTTGTCAGCGTGCGGGTGAAGAAGGAAGTGCAGGAAGTTGACAATCAGGGTCAGCAGTTCGCGCTGCCTCCAGGCTTTGATCAGCTCCCGGACGGTCATCCGTTAAAGCGCTTCTTCCGTGATTTCGGTATGGAGCCACGCGGTGATGCGCGCCCGGATGATCGCCGTCAGGGCAAGCGCGGTGCAAAGCCGCGTCCAGGTCACGAACGTCCGTTTGCGCAGGGTTCTGGCTTCTTCATTTCAGAAGACGGCTATCTGGTTACCAACAATCATGTCGTTTCCGATGGTGACGCTTATAGCGTTGTGATGGATGATGGCACCGAATATGATGCCAAGCTCATTGGCACCGATCCGCGCACCGATCTTGCTGTGCTCAAGGTTGATCAGCCTAAGCATAAATTTACCTATGTCAGTTTTGGTGACGATAACAAGGTCCGTGTCGGTGACTGGGTTGTCGCTGTCGGTAACCCCTTTGGTCTTGGCGGCACCGTGACATCCGGTATCGTTTCGGCGCGCGGTCGTGATATTGGTGCCGGCCCTTACGATGACTTTATCCAGATTGACGCTGCGGTAAACAAAGGTAATTCCGGTGGTCCGGCTTTTGATCTCTCCGGTGAAGTGATCGGCATCAACACCGCGATCTTCTCCCCATCTGGCGGCAGCGTTGGTATTGCCTTCGCAATTCCGGCTTCCACTGCCAAGCAGGTTGTGGATCAGCTGATCAAGACAGGTTCGGTTGAACGTGGTTGGATTGGTGTTCAGATTCAGCCTGTCACCAAGGACATTGCAGCATCGCTCGGTTTGGCGGAAGAAAAAGGCGCAATCGTTGCCTCGCCACAGGCTGATGGCCCTGCTGCAAAGGCAGGCATCAAGGCAGGTGATGTGATCACCGCAGTCAATGGTGACCCTGTTCAGGATCCACGTGATCTTGCACGCAAGATTGCCAAGATTGCGCCGGACGAAAAGGCAGCATTGACGGTCTGGCGTAAAAATAAGGCTCAGGAAATCGACGTTACGATTGCCGCTATGCCTAAGGATGCAGGCAAGGCCACAACCCAGTCCGATGATGGCAACAGCGATCAGGGTGAAACGCTTGACAACTATGGTCTGACGGTCACGCCTTCAGAAGAAGGTGACGGTGTTGTTGTAACCAATGTTGACCCGGACAGCGATGCTGCGGATCGTGGCATTCGTTCTGGCGATACGATTGTTACTGTCAATAATCAGATCGTGAAGAGCGCGAAGGATATCGACAAGGCTATTGCCGAAGCATCGAAGGCAGGTCGCAAGGCTGTGTTGCTTCAGATCCAGAGCAATGATCAGAGCCGCTTCGTCGCTCTACCAATCGATCAGGGTTAATGCTGTACTGTTGGTCTTGCTGTGATTAAATCTGGTGCCAGGCGGACGATCCGCCTGGCATTGCTTCATTTTCTCCAACGACCCGGTATAGTAACGCCATGAAGATTCTCGTTATCGAAGACGACCGCGAAGCGGCCCGCTATCTTGAGAAGGCCTTTACCGAGGCCGGTCATTCTGCTGATATTGCCGGTGACGGCGAGACTGGTTATGCACTGGCGGAACATGGCAGCTATGATGTGCTGGTCGTTGATCGGATGCTGCCCAAGCGCGATGGACTTTCTGTCGTTGCAGGTCTTCGGGCGAAGGGCTTGGAAACGCCGGTTCTCATTCTTTCTGCCCTCGGCGAAGTGGATGATCGCGTAACGGGTTTACGTGCGGGTGGTGATGATTATCTCACCAAACCCTATGCATTTTCCGAGCTTCTGGCGCGTGTGGAAGTTTTGCAGCGTCGCTCGAGTCCGCGCGAGGCCGATACTATTTATCGCGTTGGTGATCTGGAACTCGACCGTCTCGCACACACCGCACGCAGACAAAATGTCGACATCACACTCCAGCCGCGCGAATTCCGTTTGCTTGAATATTTGATGCGTCATGCGGGACAGGTCGTGACGCGCACAATGTTGCTCGAAAATGTCTGGGATTATCACTTTGATCCCCAGACCAACGTGATTGATGTGCATATTTCGCGCCTGCGTTCAAAGATCGAAAAGGGATTTGACGGTCCGCTGCTGCACACGGTGCGCGGTGCAGGTTACATGTTGAAAGCCGGACGTTCCAAGCCAGCTTCGAATGCCGGGACAGCCGTTTCCGGAGGACAAGAGTGAGCCGTTTTTCCGCACTTATGCGGACAACTGCCGTGCGATTGTCCACGCTCTACCTGCTGCTTTTTGCAGTAGGCGCGGTCGCGCTTGTTTTTTACATGACAAATCTGTCGGCTTCAATTCTCAATGGCCAGACGCAGGAAGCTTTGGGCGAGGAAGTTGCAAGCATTGGCAAGGCCTATGCGCGTGGCGGCATACCTCAACTCGTGCGGACAATTGATTATCGTTCCCGTCAGCCGGGCGCTTATCTTTATCTCGTCGCCGATCCATCGGGGCGTATTCTCTCCGGCAATGTCGAAGGTGTCGAGCCGGGTGTCCTTGATACGGATGGCGTGGTTGAACGCGCGTTCAAATATCGGCGCTATGGTGATCAGGGGGCTGAAACCGAGCATCGTGCGATTGCCGTGGTGATTGCGCTGCCCAATAGTATGCGCCTGCTGGTCGGCCGCGATCTGGGCGAACCGGAGCGTTTCCGCGATCTGGTGCGTAGCTCGCTGATGCTGGCACTTGGTATCATGGGCGTTGGCGCACTTCTGATCTGGTTCTTTGTTGGCCGTCGGGCACTCAAGCGCATTGATGATATGTCGCGTGCATCACAGCGCATTATGGATGGTGATCTGACAGGTCGGTTACCGGTTAATGGTTCGGGCGACGAGTTTGATCGCTTGTCCGGCAATCTCAACGTCATGCTTGGGCGCATTCTTGAGCTGAATGAGGGGCTGAAACAGGTTTCTGATAACATCGCGCATGATCTCAAGACACCGCTGACACGACTGCGCAATCGTGCTGAAGAAGCGCTCTCGCGCAAGAAAACCGGCCCGGAATATCGTGAAGCGCTTGAGGCTATGATCAGCGAATCCGATCAGCTGATCCGCACATTCAACGCCATCTTAATGATTTCGCGTCTCGAAGCGGGCTATTCGACTGAAAGTCTTGAAAACATGTCGGTGGCGTCGATTGTCAGGGACGTTGCGGAAATGTATGAGCCGGTTGCCGAAGATGCTGGCGCTGCTTTGACGCTTGGAGCGTTGGACGATGTGCCTTTGCATATCAACCGCGAATTGGTCGGCCAGACGGTTTCAAACCTCGTCGATAATGCCATCAAATATGCTTTGCGAAGCGAGAAGGATGCTGCCGTCAGTCTCTCCATGGAGCGCGATCAGCAATGGGTGCGCATTGTGGTGGCCGATAACGGTCCGGGGATTCCCGAGGACAAGCGTGAACAGGCGACAGAGCGTTTCGTAAGACTTGAGGAAAGCCGCACGCAGCCGGGTTCAGGGCTCGGTTTAAGCCTTGCCAAGGCGGTCATGAAGTTGCACGGTGGCGCTCTTCGTCTCGAAGACAATGGTCCCGGTCTGCGTGCTGTTCTGGAGTTTCCGTTGGTAAAAGATGAAAAACCATAATGGCTTAGAGCGCATCCCGAAAAGTGTGAAGTGATTTTCATATAAGATGCGCGTCAAAACAAATAAACAGAGCGCCGATTTGATAAAATCAGATCGAGATGTGCTCTAATACACGAGGGGCTTATGACGGCTGAAGACACAAAGGCACTGTTTTTTGATCGAAACCTTTGTGGGCTGACACCCCTTGATGACGAGAGAGCACAGTCCTTCCTGACTGATCTTGAAGAGCGGGTAAAGGAAGAAGAACTTGGCCGCGTCAAAGCCCTTTTGCAAGACAAACGCGCCGCGAGCTTTCTGGCAGCCGTCCTTGACCTGTCGCCCTTTATGCGCGAGGCGCTCATCCGTCACCCGCGCATTCTTGATCGCATTGCAGTCGATACGCCTGAGCAGGCGCTTGCCAATATTCTTTCCGAAATTGTTGCATCCGGCCTCGAAGACGGTGTGACCGAGGCGGCGTTGATGAGCAGCCTGCGGCAACGAAAGCGAGAGGCGCATGTGCTGATTGCACTTTGTGATCTGGCTCGGATTTTTAATACCGAAATGACGACTGGCTGGCTCACGGATCTCGCAGAAGCCTGTACGGGCGCAGCCGTTCGTTTTCTTCTGCGCGATGCGGACAGTGCCGGTAAAATCAAGCTGCTGGATCGCGATAACCCCGAAAAAGAAAGCGGCTGGATCATTCTTGGCATGGGTAAGTTCGGTGCGCGCGAACTTAATTATTCTTCTGATATTGATCTGATTGTTTTTATCGATTCAGAACGCCCGGCGATTATAGACCCTTATGAGTGCGTGGATGCTTTCTCGCGGATGACGCGGCGTCTGGTTCGTATTCTGCAGGATCGCACGGCTGACGGCTATGTCTTCCGCGTCGATCTCAGACTGCGTCCTGATCCGGGATCGACACCGCTGGCAATTCCGGTGGGGGCAGCGCTTCATTATTACGAAGGGCGCGGCCAGAACTGGGAACGTGCAGCGATGATCAAGGCGCGGCCTGTTGCCGGTGATCGCGAATCCGGCCAGCAAGTGCTTGCCGAACTTAGCCCCTATGTCTGGCGCAAATATCTCGATTATGCGGCAATTGCTGATGTGCATTCGATCAAGCGGCAGATTCATGCGCATAAGGGCCATGGCGATATCGCCGTGCGCGGGCATAATGTGAAACTTGGGCGCGGCGGTATCCGCGAAATCGAGTTTTTCGTGCAGACACAGCAATTGATTGCCGGTGGACGTTTTCCCGAATTGCGTGGCAATCAGACGGTCCCAATGCTGGCCAGACTTGCCGAGCGCGGCTGGATCACCGAGAAGGCACGTGATGCGCTTGGCAAGGAATATTACTTCCTGCGCGATGTTGAACATCGCATTCAGATGGTTGCCGATGAGCAAACCCACATTCTCCCGGAAGATGATGAAGGCTTTGCCCGCATTGCCCATATGATGGGCTATTCTGATACAGCCGCGTTTTCCGATGTGTTTTTATCGGCGCTCAAGATCGTTGAAAAGCACTACGCTGCATTGTTCGAACAGGCGCCCGAACTTGGCTCATCCAGTGGTAATCTCGTTTTCACTGGCGATGTCGATGATCCGGGAACATTGGAAACGCTTGCCTCGATGGGGTATGAGCGTCCAAGCGACATTTGCCGTGTCATCCGCACATGGCATTTTGGCCGTTATCGCGCCACACAATCAGCCGAAGCACGCGAGCGTCTCACAGAACTGACACCAGCCTTGTTGCAGGCTTTTGCCGCAACAAAGCGCGCAGATGAATCGCTTTTGCGCTTTGATGGTTTTCTGCAGGGACTGCCTGCGGGCATCCAGCTTTTCAGCCTGCTTCAATCCAATCCGCGCCTTCTCAACTTGCTTGTGATGATCATGAGCGCCGCCCCCCGGCTTGCAGAGGTGATCACGCGCAATCCGCATGTCTTTGATGGACTTCTCGATCCGGCAATTTTCTCGGAAATGCCAACGCGTCATTATCTTGAGGAGCGGTTGCGCGTTTTTCTGGGCGCTGCCACCGATTATGAAGAAGTGCTCGACCGCTTACGCATTTTTGCGGCTGAACATCGCTTTTTGATCGGCATTCGTCTGCTCACCAGTGCGATTGATGGTGTTCGGGCAGGGCGCGCATTCTCCGATCTGGCTGAACTGATGATTGGTAAGGCTTTCGAGGCAGTGGAAGCCGAACTTGAGCGCCGCCATGGCAAGGTGAAGGGCGCGAAGGTTGCATTGCTTGCCATGGGCAAGCTTGGCAGTCGCGAACTGACTGCAGGCTCCGATGTCGATCTGATCCTGCTTTATGATCATGACAAGGATGCTGAGGAATCGGATGGCGCGAAGCCGCTTGCGCCGTCGCAATATTATATTCGACTGACACAGCGTTTGATTGCGGCCTTGTCTGCGCCAACCGCCGAAGGCGTGCTTTATGAAGTCGATATGCGTTTGCGCCCCTCCGGCAATAAAGGCCCCGTTGCCACGCATATTGAATCATTTGGCAAATATCAGCGCAGCGAGGCATGGACGTGGGAACATATGGCGCTCACCCGTGCGCGCCCGATCCATGGCGACGTGGCATTCAGCGACTTTATCAGGGGCGAAATTGACGAAGTGCTGGCGGCCAAACGCGACACACACAAGATCGCCAAAGATGTGCACGAAATGCGCGACCTCATTTATGAGGAAAAGCCGCCGCGTGACGATTGGGATTTCAAGCTGAAACCCGGTGGCATTGTTGATCTAGAATTCATCGCGCAGTTTGCCGTGCTGACCGGCAAGGAAATCAGACATCCCCGACCCTTGGGAACCGAAGATGTGCTGGCGGGATTAGACCCATCTTTTGCCGATCCCGCTGTCATTGACACTCTGGTTGAGGCACATCGCTTCTACACAAATCTCAGCCAGACAATCAGGCTCTGTCTGGGGGGCGATGCAAAACGCGAAGAATTCATTCCTGGAATGGTTGATCTTCTTTGCCGTGCGGCCGAACTGCCAGATATTGATCGCGTCGAACATCATTTGAGCGAACTTGCAGCAACGGTTCGAACCAGCTTTGATACGCTGATCAAATAATCATGCCGCGTGGATTTCCGCCTCCGGGTTATTGACGATTTTCTGTCTGCGATCGGGAATGCAGACGGAAACCACCGTTCCAACACCTTCGGTTGAGCGGATGCGCAGCCAGCCGCCATGCAGCTCTGCAAGCGAACGGGTGATCGCGAGGCCAAGACCTGAACCGCTATGCGTTTTGGTGAACTGGTTTTCCACCTGCTCGAATGGCTGGCCGATTTTCTTGAGCGCGGATTTCGGAATGCCCACGCCTGTATCCTGAATGGTCATGAACAGCGCTGAGCCGGTCTTGCGTGCGCGCACCGTGATATGGCCGTTATGCGAAGTGAACTTCACCGCATTGGACAGAAGATTGATCAGGACCTGCTTGACCGCACGGCGGTCGGCATTGAGTTGCATCGCTTCTTCAATGCGCGTTTCAACCGTGATGTTTTTCTCATCTGCTTGCAACGAGATCATACGCACGGTTTCATTGATGAGCGGACAAAGGTCGATCTCTTCGCGATCAAGCGAGAAGTGACCCGCTTCGATCTTCGACATATCGAGAATGTCGTTGATCACATTGAGCAGGAAGTTACCGCTGGTGTGAATATCGTTGATATATTCCTCGTAACGGTCTGAACCAAGCGGCCCGAATGTGCCAGCCTGAATCATCTCAGAGAAGCCGATAATCGCATTGAGCGGCGTGCGCAGTTCATGGGACATATTGGCAAGGAATTCAGATTTGGCACGGTTTGCAGCTTCCGCGCGTTCCTTTTCCTGCCCGTATTTACGCGCCAATTCCGAGAGCTCACGCACCCGGTCGCGCTCGCCTTTGCGGGCAATGGAGAGGTCGTGAATGGTCGCCATCAAGCGGCGCTCGCTATCCACCAGACGCTCCTGATGCTGTTTGATCTGCGTAATATCGGTGCCAATCGAAACAAGACCACCGTCCTGCGTGCGGCGTTCGTTGACCTGGAGCCAGCGACCATCACTCAACTGGCGTTCAAACGTCTGTCCGCCTGCACGATTGTGCTCGTTGGCCATGCGGCGTTCGAAGCTGAACGGGCGGGTATGCGCATCAACCTCGTTGCGTGGTACGCCGGGCTTCAATGTCCAGACAGGCAGGCCTGCATATTCGCTGAATTTGGAATTGGCCATTACCAGACGATTGTTGGAATCCCAAAGAACGAAGGCTTCGGAAATGTTTTCGATGGCTTCGCGGATGCGCATATCGGCCTCTGCCGTCTGTTGCGCAAAGCGATGCTGTTCGCTGACGTCAAAGGCAATGCCGACCAGATGCAGTTCATTTTCTGCTGCAATCTCAGCGCGAACCCGCATCCATACCCACGAGCCGTCCGCGTGGCGCATGCGAAACACGCGATCAACATGTGAGATGTCGCCAGCCGCAGCCTGCTCGGCGATGGAATACAGATCGCCATCTTCCGGGTTGATGATCGCCGATACGTCACCAAAAGCCAGCACGGCATCCTGCGCTTCATAGCCCAGCATTTCATACATGGAGCGCGACCAGTAAATGCGCCCCCGCGCCATATCCCAGTCCCACAGGCCGCCGCGACCGCGCGCCAGCGCCATATCAATACGGCGCTGGATCTGGCCAGAAAGATCGTCGGCCTCCCGAGCCCGTGCCGCCTGGCTGAAATAAGCATAAAGAATTGCAAACATCACGCCGGTCGTGCCAGCAAACAGCGTCACATTCAGCGAGACTGCACGCCGCCATTCGGCAAAGATCGTGCTTTCCGGTTCAGCTGCGATAATCGAATAAGGCACGCTGACTGGTTTTGACACCGTGCCATAAGCGGCTTCCCCCTTCATGACGATCGTCAGAACGCCAGCGCGTTCCGCAAACATGAACAGCGGCTGGATGTCGCTGAATACCTCGTCCGCCTGTTTTCCCACTATGTCCGCCGCAGGCCCCGAGGCGGTCACGATGACAGATTCATCATTGACCATAGCAATGGTCATCCCGCTGGATGAAAGACCACGCGCGCGAAATTCGGCAATTGTATTGTCCAGATCTTTCGGCGTCATTTGCGCGCCGGACTGTGTGCCATTGGAGGCACGCTCGATCATCTGCGCGAGATTGGCGGTCGCGGCTGAGAGGGCAGCCTTATGCTGCAATTCAATGTCTTCACGCCATGAAAGCATCGAGAACACGCGCGCTGCGCCAAGGATGACAAGAAAAATAATGATGAGGGCTGGCACAAGACGGCGCAATGCAGGTTCGAATGCCGCGAACTTGCCATAGGCAGGACCTGCAAGAAGCTTGGCATGGCCCGAAAGCCTGCTCTTCTTGCGCTTTGCTTCGGAGTAGCCACGCTTCCCCGCCGCCGCGTCATACGCGTCGGTGCTCGCCATGTGTCGGCCCCTCTTGATCCGTCGTGACAGTTTCCAATATGCGCCAAAAAGCGCCGCCCACTCGAAACTGCGTGAATTGAAATCTTTACTCAAAATCGTTCGGAATACGCCGCCTCCGAACAGCTTCAATGAATCAAAAGTGATTCGTGCTGTCCAGCGAATTCGTTAACGAGATGTAAAAAATGACATTCCTTGATGACATTTTCCGTTGAATCTCAATCTGTTAAGTAGAATCAGTTTGAGAAGTGGCCCATCTAACGTCATGAAAAGACTCATGAAAGCCGTAAGCCTTCGCAGGATTTATGCGATACTTCTTGAATATAGCCAGAATGATAAAACCCGACCCATTTCGAGTCGGGTTTTACGAATCACGCAATCATCTCAGTGATTCGCGAATCAGTGACCAATCAAGCAAGCGTCCTGTCCACGATGTCCCGCAGGTCGGTCGAGAGCTTTGGTGTCGCTGATATGCGTGCCAGAGCCGCGCGCGCATGTTCACGGCGCGTGTCTTCGAGTGCGCGCCACGAACGCAGAGCTGTTAGCAGACGCGCTGCAAGCTGCGGGTTTTCTGGGTCAATTGCCAGAATGATATCAGCAAAGAAGCTGTAAGCTGCACCATCTCTGCGATTGAAGCCTGTCGGATTGCTGGCCGAGAATGCACCAATCAATGCACGCACACGGTTCGGATTCTCAAAGGAAAGAAGCTTGTGTTTCGTCAAAGCACGAACCGCCTCAAGCGCTTTTTCGCCTGGACGCGTTGCCTGCACGATAAACCACTTATCCATGACCAAACCATCATCGCCAAAGCGCTTTTCAAAGGAGGCGAGAGCGCCTTGTGCTTCGTGACTATCACCA
This sequence comes from Ochrobactrum sp. S1502_03, assembly GCF_044435015.1. Classification (NCBI taxonomy): domain Bacteria; kingdom Pseudomonadati; phylum Pseudomonadota; class Alphaproteobacteria; order Hyphomicrobiales; family Brucellaceae; genus Ochrobactrum; species Ochrobactrum sp. S1502_03. Next base: position 13,228 of record NZ_JAYEXN010000003.1, on the reverse strand, counting down.
AAGCGATGCACCAGAATGCTCAATGCGGCTGCGCGTTCGGTCATGTTGTCGCCATCGGCAAATTGTTGCGCTGCCCGTGCAGGATTGTTTTCATGGCGGCTCAGATAATCGAGAAGCACATTCCGCAAGGCGCGTTTGCCTGCCGATACCGCATCGGGTGAGAAGGCACCTTCTTGTTGCAGGCTGGTGTAAAGAGCCGCAAATTCTTTGGCATAAGCCGACCCAATGGCCGCGATCAGATGATCACGGCTTGCAAAGATAGCATCCGGGTCAACGTTCTCGCCAATTTCGCGGGCGATGTCGCTTTCCGTTGGCAAGGTCAGGCACAACGCACGGAAGGCGGGATCAAGCGTTTCATCGGAAGCAATGCGTCCGGCAAGTTCAAGGATATTTGGGTCGGTTTCTGGCTTATAGCCGCCACGCACGCGTTTGGTGCCTTCAAGCAAGGCCTGCGTGAAGATATTGGTGAGTGCCTGCCAGCGAGCGACCGGGTCGCTGTCATTGAGCGCGAGAAAAGCCCGGTCTTTTGCATCCAGTGGTAAAACCAGATTGATTGGCGCTGAGAAGCCGCGCAAGAGCGAGGGCACAGGACGCTCCTTAATGCCATGGAACGTGATTGTTTCTGATGCGCGATGCAGATGGATAACACCGTCCTGCACGTCGCCACCTTCGACAGATGAAGGGTGAATGTCCTTTCCATCCGAGCCCAAAAGGCCAAAGGCGATAGGAATATGCATGGGCCTTTTCACCGGCTGGCCGGGAGTGGGCGCAAGAGATTGAATGAGATGGATGGTATAGGTCTCGTTTACAGCATCAAAGTCGAAGCTTGCCTCAACCTTCGGCGTGCCTGACTGATCGTACCAAAGCGCGAACTGCGAGAAATCCCGACCGGATACATCGGCAAAGACTTTGATAAAGTCTTCAATGGTCGCCGCATCACCATCATGGCGCTCGAAATAGAGGTCCATACCTTTGCGGAATAGTTCAGCGCCGATGATAGTGTGGATCATCCGCACCACTTCCGAGCCCTTTTCATAAACAGTCGCGGTGTAGAAATTGTTGATTTCGCTGTATTCGCGTGGACGCACGGGGTGCGAAAGGGGGCCGCTATCTTCTGGAAACTGCTGCGCTTTGAGGATTTTCACCTCGGCAATGCGTTTCACAGGGCGCGAGCGTTCATCGGCTGAAAACTGGTGATCGCGATAAACGGTCAGACCTTCTTTGAGACACAGCTGAAACCAGTCGCGGCAGGTGATTCTGTTTCCCGTCCAGTTATGGAAATATTCATGCGCAATAACCGCTTCGATGCCTGCATAATCCACATCCGTTGCCGTTTCGGGATCAGCCAGCACATATTTATCGTTGAAGACGTTAAGGCCCTTGTTCTCCATGGCCCCCATATTGAAATCCGAAACGGCGACAACATTGAACACATCAAGATCATATTCGCGGCCGAATTTTTCCTCGTCCCAGCGCATGGAGCGTTTGAGCGCATCCATTGCATAAAGCGCGCGATCCTGTTTGCCATGCTCGACATAAATAGCGAGATCGACCGGACGGCCAGATTGTGTGGTGAAATGATCTTTCACAACATCAAGTGAGCCGGCAACGAGCGCGAATAAATAGGACGGTTTCGGATGGGGGTCGTGCCAGATGGCAAAATGTCTGTCGGTTGTGCCAGACACGGCGCCGTGTTCGACAGGGTTTCCGTTCGCCAGCAATATGGGCGCGGCTTCCTTCTCCGCATCAATGCGGACTGTATAGACGGAAAGCACGTCTGGACGATCATAATAGTAAGTGATGCGCCGGAACCCTTCTGCCTCGCACTGTGTGCAATAGACGTCGCTTGAGCGGTAAAGCCCTGAAAGCTGGCGATTTGTCGTCGGGTTCACTTCGGTGACGATTTCCAGCGAAAAACGTTCGGCGTCTGGAAGATCCGTGATCTCCAGCTTGTCCGGTGTCACGGCGTAGCTGTTATTGCTGAGCACTTTGCCATCAAGACGAATGCTGATGAATTTCAGTTCATCGCCATCCAGCACAAGCGGCGTGCCCGCGACTGTTCCCGCACGGCGCTCGATGATGAGTTCGGCACGAACGATCGTCTTTTCCGGTTCAAGTGTGAAATCGAGTTTCGTTTCCGGAATGGCGTAAGGGGTCGGGCGGTAATCCTCAAGACGGAATGTCTGGCCGGTTTCAGTGCGCATTGCGAAACTCTTCTCTGTAATCACTTCGATACAGGAGTCGTATCCGGCTTTTGAGTAAACGACAAGAAAGGCAAAATGACAGGATATTTTTTACGCAATCGTGAAAGCCTGACGAGGCCATGTGGTCAATTATATTCTCGTTCATACCACGAACCAAAAATATAATTGTCCACATGGCCTAGTGCTTTATTGCGAACAAGCCTATGGATATCACAGTCACTACAATTTCCCACCTTACTCCTTTGCCCTCCCTGTTTTAAGGAATTGCGTTGTGAAGTCCCTTCCGGACGCGGCCTCCGCAAATGCTCAGATCAGCCAAACTGTCGAGCCTGATCTGCTTCAAAATAATCCAATGCTGGGGATTAGCCTCAAAGTTGCTTCTGTTGCAGTGTTTGTCGGCATGTCGACCTTGCTCAAGGCCGCAGATGGTATCCCTCTCGGACAACTGATTTTCTTTCGGTCTTTTTTCGCCGTATTGGCAATCCTGGTGTATTTCGCAGCGCGTGGGCAAATATCCGGTATTCTCCATACGCAGCACGGTTTCAGCCATTTCTGGCGTGGAATGGTCGGCGTCGCTGCGATGACCTTAAGCTTTTATGCATTGACCAAACTGCCTTTGCCCGAAGCAATTGCGATCAATTATGCATCACCGCTTATTGCTGTGATTCTTGGCGCTGTCATTCTGCGTGAAGTCGTCAGAATGTATCGTTGGAGCGCTGTCATTGTCGGGCTTTTTGGTGTTCTGATCATCATATGGCCGCGCATGACGTTGTTTGCTGAGGGGCATGTGGGTCGGAATGAAGCGCTGGGCGCTCTTGCGGCACTTGGCGGTGCAGTCATGGCTGCGTTTGCCATGATGCTGGTGCGACGTCTGGTTCAGACCGAGCGCACATCGACAGTTGTTATTTATTTTTCAATCTCAGCAACCGTCATTTCGCTGGCGAGCATTCCTTTTGGCTGGGTTATGCCAAGTGGCCCGCAGCTGGCAATGTTGATTGGCGCGGGCATCGCTGGTGGCATCGCTCAAATTCTACTCACCGAATGCTATCGTCATGCCCCCATGAGCACGATCGCACCGTTTGAATATACATCGATGCTGCTCGGTTTGGCGATTGGCTTCTTCTTTTTCGGCGATATTCCGACATTGGAAATGCTGTTAGGCAGCGCGATTGTCATGAGCGCCGGCGGCTATATTATCTATCGTGAGCATAAGCTTGCAATTGCGCCGCATAAGACCAATACGCCGCAACAAGCACAGTGAGACCCATGTCTGGACGATTTATTCTGATCTTGGATCAAGCTGCATGGTTTCAGGCGTGGGCTGCCCGTCGGGTGTATAAATCTTGAACTCAGTTTTCTGATCGCTGACGGCTGGGCGCTCAAAGCGGCGGATACGCCAAAAAGCATGCAGCCCATAGGCGGCATAGGAAACGGCCATTGTGACAAAGAAGCCGGAGGCCCCCATAACATCCATGAGCTGGCCTGATAGCGCAGGACCAATAACGCTGCCCGCTCCGTAAATGATAAGCAACCCGCTTGAAACTTTCACGAATTCGCTGGCATCAGCATAGTCATTCGCATGAGCGACATTGAGGCTATAGACCGGATAGATGACCGAGCCGAAGAGAAACATCATCGTATAAAGTGCATAGGGTGATGTGGGGTGCACGATCAGCATGATCAATGAGATTACAAAGCCGATAACACCGGCGATAACCATCACATAACGGCGATCGACAACATCAGAAGCGCGACCAAGCGGATATTGGAAAATAACACCGCCTATCATGGCGCATGCCAGCATTGTCGCTATACTAAAGGTCGAAAGCCCGTTCATCTCGCCGTAAATCGCAGCAAGAAAGCTCCATGTGCCAGCAACGATTCCGGCAATCAGTGAACCAACAGCTGCCGCAGGAGATCGGCGGTAAAGACCTTTGAGATCGAGTGTGACCTGTGTCAGTGGGTTTGGTGATTGTGCGCTGGAAAGAGCGGTCGGCAGAAGCGCGCTGGCGTAGATGATCGCACAGATAATGAAGAGGGTCTGCGTCGTGGCATTGCCAAAGGGCAAAATATACTGCCCGCACATGAGCCCGAGCATGGTGATGATCATATAGATCGAGAAGACGCGGCCACGTGATTCATTGGTCACGCGTTCGTTCAACCAGCTTTCGATGATCATGTAGGAACCGGCCAGCGAAAACCCCGCAATGCCGCGAAAAACCATCCAAGCATAGGGATTGACGATAAGCGAGTGGAGCAGCAGCGCGATGGATAAAAGCGTCAGCAGCGCGGAGAAGACGCGGACATGGCCGACACGGCGCACCAGATGGGGGATAACGATGCAGCCAATCGTGAAAGCAAGCGCATAGGTCGTGCCCATCCAGCCGATTGTTGTCGTGGACCAGCCCTCAAGCCCGCCGCGGATCGGCAGAAGAATGCCCGCAAGGCCACCGGCAAGCAGCATGAGAAATGTGCTTGTAAGCAAAGCGGCTATGGGCAGAAGCTGGCCAGCCATGAAAAACTCCACCAAGAGCTATGTAAAAAGAATATCAGTCACGTCGATATGGCCGATTAATAGAAGTTTACGGCATGTTGGTGACATGTGGCTCTGCCGATGCCATTCAAATCAGTGAAGATCAATCGCCAAATTCGGCGAGCTTCATTTTTACGGCAAGAAAATCGCGCCATGCAAAGCGCTTTTGTGAAGGCGTGCGCAACAAATAAGACGGATGCAGGGTTGGCATAACAGGAATTTCAATGCCTGAAGCCGTGCGGTGTATTTTCCAGTGGCCACGCAAACGCAAAATGCCTTCCGTCGCCCCAGTCAAAGCTTTGCCTGCGGGGCCACCAAGCGCAACAATCACTTTGGGAGCTGCAAGCTCAATCTGTCGTTCGATGAACGGGCGGCACAATTCTGCTTCCAGCGGCGTCGGTGTGCGATTTCCCGGCGGGCGCCATGGTATCGTATTGGCGATATAGACGTTCTCGCGCTTAAAACCGATGGCCTCGATCATATGATCAAGAAGCTGGCCCGACTTGCCGACGAATGGCAAGCCTTCCATATCCTCGTCACGTCCTGGAGCCTCACCAACAAACATAATGTCTGAAGACGGATCACCATCCGCAAAACATAGATTCTTGGCGGTAAATTTGAGATTGCAGCCATCAAATGCTGCAAGCTTTTCACGCAATTCATCAAGCGTTGCGGCTTGTGAAGCCAGTTCATGGGCCAGAGCGATCTGGCTATTGTCGGGAACGTCGGCGGCAGCCTGCACGGGGCGGCTGGTCGGGGAAGGCGTTGCTGCTGGGCGTGGGGGCTGTTGTTGCGCGCGCTGGCGCTCCACTTGCGACGATGGTCTGCTTTCCGGCGCTGCTGGTGAATGCGCTGATTGACGCTGCGGCTCAGCAAAGCGATCAATGGGTGTATCGGAAAGCGGCATGTCAACGCCCGCTTCCGCATAAAAGCGCAGCAGACCTTCCATATCCAGCGTTTCCCGATCATTGATCATGTTTCTACCTCACAGATTGAGGTGGCGAATTTTGATCGTGAATGCAAGAGCAAGGCGTATAATTCCGGTTCATAGAGTGACTGGGCGCGCAGAAATATGTGTTGCGTCACAATAGCCCACAGCCCGTTCACCGCTTTTTTCAATTGACGTTTACGTTAAGGTAAATATTATCATTGCTGTTATTGCAGTGATTTTGGACAATTGGACGCATATGCGCCAGTCTTTAACTCTGCGAGAGGGTAAGACGTCAATGGGAACAAGACCAGTAAGATATGGTTTATCGCCATTCGCGATAGGTTCATGAGCAAAAAACAATTGGATGCATCACCTGCGCTGAAATAGTGAGGGGGAATGTAAACCAGACGGAGGCACGAATGTCTGAAGGCCCAGCAATCGCGAGCCATGAGCTTCCCGAACGCGAAAGCATGGAATTTGATGTTGTGATTGTCGGCGCAGGCCCTGCTGGCCTTGCTGCGGCGATCCGGTTCAAGCAGATCAATCCTGAGCTTTCAGTCGTTGTTCTTGAAAAGGGCGGGGAAGTCGGCGCGCATATTCTCTCAGGCGCAGTCGTTGATCCAAGCGGTATTGATCAGCTTCTTCCGGGCTGGCGAGAGGAAGAGGGGCACCCCTTCAAGACGCCAGTGACGGCTGACCATTTTTTGTTGCTGGGTCCTGCTGGCTCTGCGCGCTTGCCAAATTTCATCATGCCGCCGCTGATGAACAATCACGGCAATTACATTGTATCGCTTGGCAATGTCTGCCGCTGGCTTGGTACGAAGGCTGAAGAGCTTGGCGTTGAAATCTATCCGGGCTTTGCTGCGACGGAAGTGCTTTATAATGATGAAGGCGCTGTGATCGGTGTGGCAACGGGCGACATGGGCATTGAGCGCGATGGCACACATGGCCCGAATTACACGCGCGGCATGGCATTGCTTGGCAAATATGTGCTGATTGGCGAAGGTGCGCGCGGTTCGCTGGCCAAGGAACTGATCACCAAGTTCAAGCTTGATGAGGGGCGCGAGCCAGCCAAATTTGGTATTGGCCTCAAAGAGCTTTGGCAAGTCGATCCATCCCAGCATAAGCCTGGCTTGGTGCAGCATTCATTCGGCTGGCCGCTGGACATGAAAACCGGCGGTGGCGCGTTTCTGTATCACCTTGAAGACAATATGGTTGCGGTTGGTTTTGTGCTGCATCTCAACTATAAAAACCCGTATTTGTCGCCGTTTGAAGAATTTCAGCGCTTCAAGACGCATCCGGCAATCCGCGCTACTTTTGAAGGTGGCAAGCGCCTGTCTTATGGCGCGCGCGCGATCACCGAAGGCGGATACCAATCGGTGCCAAAACTGTCTTTCCCTGGCGGCGCGCTGATCGGTTGTTCGGCAGGCTTTGTCAATGTTCCACGCATTAAAGGCAGCCACAACGCGGTTCTGTCTGGCATTCTTGCCGCCAATAAAATTGCAGAAGCCTTGGCGGCTGGCCGTGCCAATGATGAGCCGATTGAAATCGAAAACAGCTGGCGCAACAGTGCCATCGGCAAGGATTTGAAGCGCGTTCGCAACGTGAAGCCGCTGTGGTCGAAGCTTGGAACAGTTGTGGGTGTTACTCTTGGTGGTCTTGATATGTGGACCAATCAGCTGTTTGGCTTTTCGTTCTTCGGCACGCTGAAGCATGGCAAGACCGATGCGCAGGCATTGGAACCTGCAGCAAAGCATAAGAAGATTGACTATCCGAAGCCGGATGGCGTTCTGACTTTTGATCGTCTGTCGTCAGTGTTTCTGTCGAACACCAATCACGACGAAAACGAGCCAGTGCACTTACAAGTCGCTGATATGAAATTGCAGCAGACGTCAGAACATGATGTTTTTGCTGGTCCATCGACACGCTATTGCCCGGCGGGCGTTTATGAATGGGTGGATGCTGACGGCAATTCTGCAACTGACCCACAGGCCAAAGACGTTCGCTTTGTAATCAATGCGCAGAACTGCGTGCATTGCAAAACGTGCGACATCAAGGACCCGAACCAGAACATCAACTGGGTTCCGCCACAAGGCGGCGAAGGACCAGTTTATGTAAACATGTAATGTTTACAGGAACTGTGTCCGTCTCGTCCGCCGCTGAAAAATGCCGGCGAAGGACCGGTTTATGTAAACATGTAATGTTTACAGGAACTGTGTCCGTCTCGACCGCCGTTGAAAAATGTCGGCGAAGGACCAGTTTAGGAAAACATGTAAATGGAAAAGGCGGTTTCAAACCGCCTTTTTTATTGAAGCATAACGGATTGCGTTTCCGGCTCATCAGTATCGGGCCGGACAGGCAAAGGAACTGAAAAATCAAGCCTGACGGGCAGATGATCCGACCCTACGTTGTCGCGTGAAATGGCAACAGGTTCTTGGATTTCGTCGCTTACGAGAACCTGATCAATAGGCAAACCGATATAAGGCGCGAGTACCACGGAAAGACTTTGTGGCATCCATGTGCCGCCGATTCCGGTCAACGCCCTCGTGGCCGAAGCCTTTTCAATACGATGGACTGCATTGCTCCACGGCGTTGCGTTGAAGTCACCCGCAATCATCGACGGGCCGTTGAATTTTTGCAATTCCGGCGCCAATGCATCAATGGTCGTGGCTTGATTAAATGGCCATGGAAGGGCGGCGTGATAAGCCGCAACGTTGACGCTTGTGCCACTGAAATCGATCGCTGTCATAGCAAGGCGGTTATCGCCAAGGCAGAGTTGTTTGCTGCCTTCACTGAATGGGCGGCGGGACAAAATACCCACGCCCATCTTGCCGCCATCGATGTGGCATTCAAAATGATAAGGATATGTGCCTTTGAGAATATCGATCCACATAGCCCAATCGGAACCGGCTTCCTGATAGGTGATCACATCAGGTTTTTCCTGCGCAATCATTTGCAAGACGCGTTTTGGTTCAGGATTATTATAGCGTAGATTGATCTGCACCAGACTATAACGCGCAGCAGATGCTGGTGTCGTGGCCTGGGCTGCGGATGATCCTTCAAGCAGATTGCGTGCCGCGCTCACTGTTGTGCTGAAAGCAAGGATTGCAAACAGCAGGATCATTGCTCCCTCTCGCCGCATCGTTGTGAACAGAAGCGGCAGCGCAAAGAGCCCCATCAGAATTGCAAGATGTGGCCGGAAATGCGCAAGTGAATCAAACATCGGATGCGCTGCGCCGAGAAATCCGAGCACAAGCGGAACTGACACCAGAACGGCGGTGATCAGCAGGAAAAATGAAAGGCTTTCACGGCGTTTTGACATGACAGGCGCTTAGCGTTTGATTGCGGCGTGATGATGGTGCCGCAAGTAAACCCGCAGCACCCTTATCATTATTGAAACGCCGTCTCGTAGAAGCTCCTGAGTTTGCGTGAATGCAGCCTTTCGTCTGGCATGGCGGCAATCTTTTCCATGGCGCGAATACCAATCTGCAAATGCTGCGCGACCTGTCGTTTGTAAAAGTCCGTTGCCATGCCCGGCAGCTTCAATTCGCCATGCAGCGGCTTGTCGGAAACGCACAAAAGCGTGCCATAGGGAACGCGGAAGCGGAAACCATTGGCTGCAATTGTGGCTGACTCCATATCAAGTGCAACGGCCCGCGCCTGCGAAAGACGCTGAACCGGGCCGCGCTGGTCGCGCAATTCCCAGTTTCGATTGTCGATTGTGGCAACAGTGCCGGTGCGCATGATGCGCTTTAAATCATAGCCTTCAAGGCCGGTGACTTCCTCAACGGCTTCTTCCAGGGCAACCTGAATTTCTGCAAGAGCTGGCAGAGGCACCCACACAGGAAGATCGTCATCAAGAACGTGGTCTTCACGCATATAGGCATGCGCAAGCACATAATCGCCAAGCTCTTGACTGTTGCGCAGCCCAGCGCAATGTCCCAGCATCAGCCAGGCGTGCGGGCGCAACACCGCAATATGGTCTGTAATCGTCTTTGCGTTGGATGGGCCAACACCGATATTGACCATGGTGATACCGGAATGATCAGCCCGTTGCAGATGGTAGGCTGGCATCTGCGGCATACGCTGTAATGCGTTGCCGATACTCGGCGCAGATTCTCCGGCGTGCGTTATCGCGTTACCCGGCTCGACGAAACTGTCGTAACCGCCGCCACCTTCTGCCATAAGCTTGCGTGCATAGTCGCAAAACTCGTCCATATAGAACTGGTAGTTGGTGAACAGCACGAAATTTTGGAAATGTTTCGGGCTGGTTGCGGTGTAATGGGCAAGCCGGTGCAGCGAATAGTCAACGCGCTGTGCGGTGAAAGGAGCGAGCGGCATTGGCTCGCCGGGTATTGGATCAAAGTCCGCATTGACGATTTTGTCGTCAGTGGCAGCCAAATCCGGCACGTCAAACAGATCGCGCATTGGGTGCGTGAAGGCATTGGCAACCGATGCCTCGACATAGGTGCCTTCCATGAAGGCAAAATGGATCGGAATGGGGGTTGCCGATTCCCGAACGGTGACGGCAACACCGTGATTGCGCATCAGCAGGCGGATTTGTTCGTTGAGATAATGATCAAACAGATCAGGTCGTGTAATTGTTGCTGCATAATCGCCGGGCATGGTCACGTGGCCATAAGCAAGCCGTGTATCGACGTGGGCGAAGCTCGACGTAGACAGGCAAATTTCGGGATAAAAAGCCCTATACCGCTGCGGGCGGACCTCTCCCTTTGCCAATTGCTCAAAAGCCTTGCGGAGAAATGCGGTGTTGCGATCATAAAGTTTGCGCAGCGCGGCAACAGCCGCGCCAGCATCGGTAAAAACTTGCGGCTCCATAAAGGGCGGCGTTTTAATTTCGTTGAGAAATGGATGATCGATTCGCTGTGTCATAGCCTAGTATAACAAAGTCTTTGACACGCGCATGTCTCACTTTATGAGCTTCGTTGCAGACTCACGTAAAGAACGAGTCCGGCGGCACTCATCTGTGCTTTCTGGCCGATTTGCGTATAGGCAAATGTAGCAGCAGGTCCGGTAAAAGCCGCTGTGAACAGTAAAACGCGCAATGCAATCAGTGCGGAGAGACGGCAACGTGAAATCATAGCCTTGTCTCTTCGCGCGCAGGTTTGAGATGCATCACGGTCATCGGGCTGATAACGGGGTTGTCACGATAGACATCATATTTTCGATCAACAAAGAGACCTGCAATGATTGCAAAACCTGCAATCATCAAACAGACTATTGTGACACGCCATAACAGCATATTTCCCCCGGCTTCAAAATCGTTTGATCTATGCGGTTGAGTTTAAAGCTGCCATCTGAACTGCTCCTGAGAGCTGCATTCATCCGGCGTTCAAAAATATTGATGTTTCATTAACTTGATCGCTTCGCACTTGTGCCAAGCTGCACGAATCTTATGTTAACTCGCATCGGAAATACGCACAAAGCCAAGAAAGCGGGAGACAAATACCTATGGCTGAGCAGATAAAACCCATTGAGCTTTACTATTGGCCCACCCCAAATGGCTTTAAGATCAGCATCATGCTGGAGGAATTAGGCGTTCCCTATGAAGTCAAATATGTGAATATCGGCAAGGGGGATCAGTTCCAGCCGGACTTCCTCAAAATCGCACCGAACAACCGTATGCCTGCGATTATCGATCCGGAAGGTCCGGGCGGTGAGCCGATCTCGGTGTTTGAATCCGGTGCGATCCTCCAATATCTCGGCAGGAAGTTCGGCAAGTTCTATCCAGCAGACGAACGCAAGCGCGTTGCCGTTGATGAATGGCTGATGTGGCAGATGGGCGGACTTGGTCCTATGTCGGGGCAGGCAGGGCACTTCCGCGTTTATGCGCCGGAAAAGGTGCAGTACGGCATCGACCGCTATACCAATGAAGTCAACCGTCTTTATGGCGTGCTCGATCGCCAGCTTGAAGGCAAAGATTATATCGCAGGCGAATATTCCATCGCTGATATGGCGAGTATCGGTTGGATCAATGCTTACAAAAATTTTGACCAGAAGCTGGAGGATTTTCCCAACCTCAAGCGCTGGCATGAAACCATGAATGCGCGACCTGCCGTACAGCGTGGTCTTGTGGTTGGTAAGGAAGAGCGCGAACGCGCATTGGCCTCGGCAAACAAGGAAGAAGAGCAGAAAGTGCTCTTTGGTCAGAAAGCGCGATAATGATAAAAGGCGGCTGAGAAGCCGCCTTTTATATATAGGTCTATTGCCTTGTGAGGCTTTCACTTTTGCAAATCAAGCCGCCCATAACGCAGCCCGAGAGTGATAGCGTGTTGCCCTTGACGCTTGCCTTGCCCGTATAGGTCTTGCCTTCGTCGAGCTTGTTGACTTTACCCTTATAGCTGCCGTCCTCGCCCGACATGGTGCCGATCGACTTGCCCTTATATTCGCCGGTCTGCACAGTGCCGCAATATTTGCCGCCACCACAGGCGGCATAGCTGATGATCGTGCCATTCGGACGTTTCCATGTGCCGACAATTGCCTCATTGGCAAAGGCAGGTGCTGCAAGCGTCGCGCTCAATGCAACAGTTGCCGTTATTCCCAAAAACAGTTTACGGATCATGCATTCCTCCCAAAATGCGGCAAGGCAATCAGCCTTGCGGAAAACTTACGCAAACGTAAACGTAATGGAGTTTTCGTCGAAGTGGAAGAGGGATAATTTGCGCACGGCAGCAATGTTTCTGACATGATCAATCTGCGTCATGGTTATCATCTGGTTTAAAGGTCCGCTGCCGCAAAATTGCGTTATTTTAGAAAAGCACAGCAATTGTCGGCCTTTGGATGTTTAACAAATTCCGAAGTTTACCCCTTGTTTGTATTTCGTTGTCGCGTTGTTAAGCATCTGTTTTAACGCGCATTTTAATCCTGTGGCTTATCTTGAAGACCATGAACGGAACGACAGATCCGACAATCTGCGGCGGCGAAAGCCCGTCACGGAAACAAAGAGCGGACGGTTCTCGGGATTTAACAGGGACAAAGAAAATGACACAGTTTCAGAGCGTTACACAGCACCACACGAAAACTTCACAGGATCGCATCCTGCTGGAGATGGGTTTGAAATATGCTATTGGTCGCGACTGTGAAATCGATGTGGTTGAAGCGCATAAATGGCTCAACATCGCAGCCATTCGCGGCAACCAGAAAGCTGAACGTATGCGCAATCAGGTTGCCGCAACCATGAGCAAAAGCGAATTGGCCGCAGCCCTTCGTGGCGCGCGTGAGTGGATGACCTCTCACTGACGGCAATATTCGGATTTTAACTCTGTTTCAATAAAAACGAGACAAGGGCATGTAATTTCGATATATTTACTTTGCGTATCTAAGCTAAGTAACACATAAAAAATGACAGTCAGAAATTTTGTGTTGTAGATAATGTTAATATTAAGCAATTGATTGACATATACCTTGTATCATATCAAGCTTAGTAGAGTAAGAAATATAAGTGCCCGACTCAAAATTCAAGCTTTGCGATACGGCGTGTCATTCGCCTGATGGATGCTATGAACATCCATGCCTCTGCTGAGGCGATAGAGGCTTCCC